>JAITAT010000157.1 GCA_031283975.1 Synergistaceae bacterium | reverse complement strand
GTGTTCCTGGCAAACACCTTTATCGCTTCAGTTTCCGCGCGTTCGGTAAGTTCGTTCCGCATTTCGCGTTCCAGAGACGGCGCGATCAGCCGTTTATAGCTGTCAGCGATCGTGGTTTTCAGCGGTTCCGTGAAAATACTCGGACGCTTTATGACGTGCCTTTCGAGCATACCCACCGCAATATCGGCGTCAATTTGCACTTTGACGCGCAGCTTTTCCTCTTTCTCGCCGCGATTGATCGCCAAAACGCGGTGGTTTGGGATTTTCAAAAGCGGCTCATTGAAATCATAGTACATCTCGTAAACGCTCTTCTCGTCAGCATTGACAGCGACACTCACGATACTGCCCCGTTTGCGCGTAAATCCGCGCAGCAACGCGGTATATTCCGCGTCATCGGCGATTTGCTCGGCGATAATGTCGAGCGCGCCGCGCAGCGAGAGCTCCGGCGTGTCATAGCCCGCTTCCATGTTGAGATATCCGGCGGCGAGTTCCAGCGGTTCGCCGCGCGTCAAGGACTGTTCCAAAATAAGCGCCGCGAGGGGTTCAAGACCAGCGTCGCGGGCTTTTGAGGCTCGCGTCGCGCGTTTTTTCTTATACGGTTTGTACAAGTCCTCCACGCGCCGCATTACCGCCGCGGATGCTATTTCCGCTTGTAATTCCGGCGTCAGATGGCCTTGTTCGTCAATGAGCCGCAGCACCTCGGCTTTGCGGGCTTCGAGGTTTCGCAAATATATCAGCCGTTCGCCAAGCTCGCGAAGCGTCGCGTCGCCAATGTCCCCAGTGGCTTCCTTGCGGTAGCGGGCGATAAATGGGATCGTATTGCCGTCGTCGATCAGCTCAATTGTCGCCGTTACTTGGGCTTGTGTTAATTTGAACTCATCGGCAAGCGAAGAGGGGATATTTAGCATTTGGTAATTCTCCTTTACAAAACGAGCTCTTCCGCGGCGATCACCTCTGCGAACCTACCCGACAACGCGGCCATGAACGCGGCTTGAACCTGCGCTGCCGGAACTGTCCTGTTCCGGAAGGTCAGGTCTTTTGTCGCGCAGGCATCGTGCAGCAGCGTCACGGGTAATCCATAGTCATGCGCGGCGCGTACCGTGGTGTCAATGCACATATGGGTCATCATGCCGCAAACGACGGTTTCTGTCGTTCCGAAGCCTTTGATGATATCGAGTAAATCCGTTTTAAAAAAACCGTTGGGAGTATGTTTCAGCACCAAACGCTCCCCGTCCAGCGGCGTAACTGATGGATATATCTGAGCGCCATCGGTGTCAGGCAGGAGGAACGCGGCCCCGGTATGTATGTTGATGTGCTGAACATGAATTACCGGAAGGCTGCGTTCCCTGAAACGGCGCAAGGCTGACGCGGCGTTTTTCGCGGCTTCAACCGGCTCTGCCAGTTCAGATTTTCCACCTGGGAAATAGTCGTTTTGAATGTCAATAATGAGCAACGCCTTCATTGATATGACCCCCTCGCATATTTCTCACGGTTCAGATTATATCAGCCCGCGCTTGCGCAGTCTGCGTCAATAATGTCAAACTTGCGGGACATAGGGTTCCTTCCTATGCCCCGCAAGGAGAACGTCAAGCGCAAGGATATTGTCTGTGTGAATCGGATTGGGGGTTATCAATGCGACCATAAATCGGCGCCGGTCTGACCCACAACTTCAGCAGGAGCGAACGGGCTTTTGGAGAGAACACGGATCAGCGAAACGCCTCGGCGAGACGCGCGAGCAAGTTTTTATGCGCGGTCATCGCGCCTGTCGGGCACATTTCATGGCAGCAGAGGCAGGCGACGCACTTCACGCGATCGATAGCGGGCAATTTTTTCCTGTCCGAACCGGGCGCGTCTGATATCGCGACCACGGGGCAGACTTTTCCGCAGATTCCGCAGCCGACACAGCGCGCGGCGTCGAGTTTCGGCGATATGGACACCAGCCCGTGAACGAACCCCCGCAGAAACGTCGGAAACGCGCGGACCAATCCCGACGACTTTTTGAACCCCTTTACGGGAAGCTCGCCCCAATCCGCGCCGTTCAATATTATCTCATCGCGCGTCCCCGGCCCCATGCCTCGCTCCGCGGCTGAGGCCATAAGCGGAACGCACAGAGGGTTTTCGTATCCCATTATGGCGGCGGCAACCCAATCCGCGGCAAGTGCGCTGCGGCTAGCCACGATGTATCCGATCCGCCTGGGACGCCCGTGCGAAGGCCCGTCGCCCTCCATGCCGACTACCGCGTCCAGGATGTTGAAATCCGGCGGCCTTATGGAATATAGATCTACGATAGCGTCGGCGAGCCGCTTCTGAGACGACGAACCATGGCATTTTTTTCTCGTTCCGATGTCGGCAATGCCGAAAATATTTTTTATGCAGCACGAAATTTCCGTCTCGACGTGCGTCTTGAGCTTTGCCGCGTTGACGCAGAAACCGGCGTCGAGATACCTCGCCGATACGCGCGCGCCGTCCAGAACGCGGAACAAATCGCCGCGCACATCCCTGATTCCCATGTCCGACAGCAGCCCCGCGGTCACGCCCTCTATTTCGGTCACGCCGTTCACCCCGGTTTTTCCAAGCAGCGCGCCGGCGTCCGTGAATATGTATCCGGGGTTATCGGCGATACGAATCTGAAAATCGCCCTTTTTCCGTATTTCGCCCACTATGGCCCTCAGTATCTCCGGGTGAGTGGTCACGGCCTTCTTCGGTTCCGACGGAGAGAGCATATTGGCTTTCACGAGTGCCTCGCCCGCCCGGATATCCGGCAGCCCGCCGGCGCGCTCCACAGCCAAAGCCATTGAACGCTCCACTTCCCCGCGTTCATAATCGGAACATTTCGCTATGCCAACCGCGAAACTCATTCCGCGGGTTCCCGTTCGATATTGTACCGGCAGATTCCGTTCACGGCGCAGGCGCCGCATTTCCCGCCGCGCGCGTGGCAAACCGCCCTGCCGTGTTCTATCATGTTGAGATGGCCTCCCCCGCAGCGCTCTGGCGGAACGACCGATTCCAGAAAACCCTGTATCTTCTCCGGTGGCGCTTTTTTATTCGCCCAGCCCAGCCTCCGCGATATGCGGGCGACGTGCGTGTCGACCGGGAAAGCCGGCAGACCGAGGTCGAAAGCCATCACGCACGCCACGGTCTTTGGGCCTATGCCGTGGAGAGAAGACAGATACTCCCTGACATGCCCGGCCTCCCAACCCTTCATCGCGGCGAGCGTATAACCGCCGAAGTCAACGGCTATCCTCTCCAGTATCGTCTTCATCCTGTCCGCTTTTATATCCCCAAGACCGGCCGATTTAATAGCACGGGCGATTTCAAGCCGGGTCGCGCGCGCGACGTCGCCCCACTTCGGAAAAGCGGAGCGCAGCGACTCGTAAGCGGCGTCCCTGTTTCTGTCATTCGTGTTCTGGGAAAGCAGCGTGAGGATCAGACCGTCGAGCGGTTCCCCCGTCGCGTAAGAATCGAACGGAGCGGATTCGTTCCCATATACCTCATCCAAACCGTCGAGCACGCGCATGATATGTCCGAGCGACCCATATTCATAAACCGCGCGCGCTCTCTCTGCATG
>JAITAT010000126.1 GCA_031283975.1 Synergistaceae bacterium | reverse complement strand
TCTCCGCGCGCTTGCCTTTCAAATCGGCGGCGAAATTTCTTACAATGAACTCGCGGCGAGAATTGGAGTGGATAAAAAAACCATCGCGACTTACATCGGTTATCTGGAAAAGAGTTTTATCGTTTTTCGGATAACGCCGTTTACAAAAAATCGTCGCGATGAGATCAAAAAACTGCGTAAAATCTACTTTTACGACAACGGGCTGCGCAATATGCTGATCAACAATCTGAACTCAATCGAATATAGAGATGATATCGGCGGACTGTGGGAGAACATGATGATAGTCGAGCGGCTCAAAATGCAAAAAAACAACGATTTTTTCGCCAATAATTTCTATTGGCGCCTCCACAACAACCAGGAAATCGACTGGGTGGAAGAATACGGCGGCAGGCTTTACCCATACGAGTTCAAATGGCGGCGCGATGCCGGCAAGCCAACTTTTTTCCAAGAAACGTATCCCGAAGCGGCAGAGACCGTGCTGGTCAACCGGGAAAACTACCGGGAATTCCTGAAAGAGGGAGTAGCGAACGGGCACAAACCCGCTTAAAACAGATACCCCTTTACTTGGCGAGACTAAACGCCGAAAATATAGACACAAGAGGTGCGTTCATTATGACTAACGCCGAAAAAGTGATCGGCTTTATTAAAAAACATCCGGACGACATGGCACAGGTAAAGGAAAAACTCTTTGAATTGGCCGTTGGCGGCAGTGCGGCCGATTTGCGCAATTTCTTCGTGAGATGCGATAAGCTCGACCTTTTCGGGAACGCGGTGGCGTATACGACGTTTATCACTCTGATGGAAAACGACAGGGAGGACGTCGTTCACAGCCTGTTCGAGACGGCGAACGAGCGCAGCCCGATGTACGGCATCCTTCAGATAGGGTCGGCGCTCGCCAGCTTCAAGAATTTCGACGTCAAAAGAGGCGCCCTAAATCTGCGCAACGGACTGTTCCGCGCTCTCAGCGCCGGAGATAGCGATCTGCCGGACAGGGATTTGCTGATGAAAAACTCGTTCCTGCTGGAGACGTTGTCATGGCCGGAGCCCAATACATTCGCCAAACCGGAATTCGAGATAATTCACAGTAATAAGCGCGGCGATTCGCCGTACTCGTTTTTTGCCGTCTGCGACCCCGTTTACTTCAGGCGTTTCGCGGACGGCTTCGTCGGCGGGATCCGCGGCGCGTGCGGCAGCGCGAATATTTTCCTGCTTCTAGTCAACCCGGACGATGACGTATTGGACGGAGCCGCCGGCTATGACGGCGTAACAGCCGCCAAAACCTCATATCAAGGCGACCGGCTGTACGAGTTCTGCTCCGCGGCGCGATTCGCCGTCGCGGGAGACGTGTTGAAAATAACCGGCGCCCCCACTATTTTCATGGATATCGACGTCACGCCGCCGCCGGAGTGCGGCGCCATCCTCGCCGAGATGACGGAACATTCGGTATCGGTTCGCGACACAGGGGACTTGTTCCCGTCCGAGCGGATAAGTTCGTCTTTAGCAGCCTCGCGGCCCTGCGAGGAAGCTTTCGCGTTCTGGGACGCGGCCGGCGGCTTCGTCCTGGCGAACATGAATCGGGAAGGCCCAATCTCCTCGCTCGGCAAAACGGCCCTTTATGAGGCAGTCTGCCGGGGACATGCGGCGGGATGGGACATATTCACGCAAAACCGCGGCATCGACATTCCGGATGCCGGTTCCGCGCTGAAAACCGACCGCTTTTACTGGCCGGCGTCCGTTTCGGTGGAGGGAAAAATCGTACTCGATCGAAGGTCGGGCATACCCGACAAAAAACACGAACGCGGCGGCGCGCTCACGCGTGGAACCTTCAATGATCTCGACAAGCTGATGAACTATATACGCCAAAACGGAAACAACTCCGACAAGTGTGTCTCGGCCCTGATAAATTTCACCAAGAGCACCGACGTCACGCGATTGCATTCGTTTTTCTCCCGGTGTCACAAGATCGGTTTGAACACTCCCGAGATAACATTTTCCACGCTCTACCATTTTGCCCTTCAAAGCGAAAATGACATCCTGGCGTCGCTGCTCGACACCGCTCAAAAAACGGACCCCCTGTACGGTCTCTTCCACATAGGCATGTCGTTCGCCGACTGCGTGAATTTCGAGGTGGAATCATGCGGATATCATCTGCGGGAGGGTGCGTATCACTGCCTGAGAAATAACGTCAATTTCCCGGATCTGCACTTTATCATGCAGAACGCCTATCTGATGGAGAGCGTCGCCTGGCCGTCGCCGGAGCGATATCCGATGATACCGGAGGGCGAGATCATATACGACGACCGTTTTGAAAATTCGCCGCCTTATTTACTCAGTGTATCAAGCAGCCCGCCGTATGTTCGGAAGTACTGGGACGCGCGCATTAAAAATAACAGAGAAATATGCGGTGATGTCAATATTTGGCTTTCACTTGTCAACCCTGATGACGATATTATCGCCAAGGCGAAGAGCCATAGGGGTATCGTCATTACCGCGGGGTATCTTCCCGACATGAAAAGCGAGTTCTTTGGATTACTGGTTGTATTAACTCTTAGAAAATACCTCGAGATATTTCGCCAGCCGATTGTAGGGTTTGAGCTTGATTCCATTTACCCGCCGGAGATAAAAGACGTTTTCAGCTTTATGACCCAGTGCCCCATCTCAATCGCGGAGAATGACGATGATTTGTTCCCCGCCCTGAGACTCGACGGAGGATGCGCTGGGTTAATGCCGTGCGACGAGGCGTTTGCCTTCTCGGACATGTTTATCGATCACCTGAGGGAGGATTTGGCTAGGAAGGGCCCCATATATCTCTTCGATCAGATGTCACTGTACAGGGTTGTCGCGGAAGGCAGAAAAAAGGGTTGGAAGATGATCGACATCAATAAACACACAGACGGCGGATTCCGCCGTCTGTTTAAACAAACCGATAAAAGCCTATCGCTCGCCGAACGCCAAAAGATGCGGCTGTCCAACGAGTATATCTTTGCCGGAATGTCGGAGGACAGACGGTTCATCTTACAAAAGCTTCCTCAGAAACAGGAGGAATGCGAATGAAAGCAGTCATACTCGCGGGAGGTTTGGGAACCAGAATTTCCGAGGAGACGCACCTGCGTCCCAAGCCGATGATCGAGATCGGCGGCCGCCCCATACTGTGGCATATCATGAAGCTGTACTCGCGCTACGGCATAAACGACTTCATCATCTGCGTGGGCTACAAGGGCTATATGATAAAAGAGTATTTCGCCAACTACTACATGCATATGTCCGACGTCACGTTCGACATGCGCGACGGCGAACGGATAATCCACAACAACGACGCGGAACCGTGGAGGGTGACGGTCGTCGACACCGGCGAAAATACGATGACCGGCGGACGGATCAAACGCGTAAGAAAATATATCGGGGACGGCGCGTTCTGCCTGACGTACGGCGACGGCGTAGCGGACGTCAGTATAGACAAACTCCTCGAGTTTCACAGATCTCACGGAAAACGTGCGACGATCACGGCGGTCCAGCCG
>JAITAT010000116.1 GCA_031283975.1 Synergistaceae bacterium | reverse complement strand
CGGTTTCTTCGAGATAATCGGACGGCTCTATATGATATTCATTCCTGAATGTATCCAACTCGCCTTTGGTTTCGAGCCAGTGAAAGTGTACGCCGAGATTTTTTTCGCGCGCCAGCGCGGCGATTTTTTTGAGCGCGTCCCGCCGTATGGTGTACGGTGCGTGAGGCCCCAGTTGAACAGTGATGCGTCCGTCGCGTCCGTTATATTCATCGGCCAGGGCGATGTTTTCGGCGATTTTGGTTTCATCGTCGCCCGTCAGTCCCCTGCAAAGAGCCGCTCTGAGACCGCTTTCCAAGACCGACTCCGCCACCTCGTTCATAAAATAATACATATCTATGAAGCCCGTAACGCCGGCGGAAATCATTTCGAGCATCGCGAGATCGGCGCCGTTTCTGATATTTTGAGCGGTGAGTTTAGCTTCCACGGGGAATATTTTCTTTTCGAGCCAGTCCATCAGGGTCAGTTCCTCGCCCAAGCCGCGCAGCAGCGTCATGGACACATGCGTATGAGCGTTTATCAGGCCGGGCAGGGCCAGGCACTTCCCTCTGCCGTCGAACAGGGTTTTACCCACCGCGTAATTTGGTTCCGTTATGTCGGAAATTCGCCCATCGTCACCGATGACGATATCCCCGAATATCGCGTCCGTTCTTTCCGAATCCCAAATCAACACGTTCCTTACGATGGACACGCTACTCCCTCCATTCACGAAGATACGCTTCCTGTTCCGAAGTCAGGCGCTCCAGTTTTATCCCCAGCGATTCGACTTTGTAGTTCGCGACGAGATCGTCTATGCGCTCGGGCACTTTTTGCAGTCCGCGTTTTAGCCGCGCGCCTCCCGCTATATAAAGCGCGCACAGCAGTTGCGTGGCGAAGCTGGTGTCCATTATCTCGATGGGGTGCCCGTCGCCAGAAGCGAGATTGACGAGCCTTCCCTCCGCCAGCAGGTGGAGCCTTCTTCCGTCCGGCAGTTCGTAGGTGCGCACGTTGTCTCGGGCGCGGTAAGTCTTTGCCGCCAATTCGTCCAGATGGGGCACAAACACTTCGACGTCGAAATGTCCCGCGTTTGCGAGAAGAACTCCGTCGCGCATTTTTTCGAAATGTTCGCGGCGTATCACTTTTGTGTTGCCGGTCACGGTTACGAAGATGTCGCCGTGTTCGGCCGCCTGTGACATGTTCATCACGCTGAATCCGTCCATGTGCGCTTCGAGGGCGCGGTGCGGGTTTATCTCGGTCACAATGACGTGCGCTCCCAGCCCGGCGGCTCGGGAGGCAACTCCCTTTCCGCACCAACCGTAGCCCGCCACGACCACGTTTTTACCCGCGATGACGCAGTTTGTGGTGCGTATGATGCCGTCCCAGACGGATTGTCCGGTGCCGTAGCGGTTATCGAAAAGGTATTTGCTGAGCGCGTCGTTGACCGCCAGCATGGGAAATTTCAACTCCCCGGCGGCATCCATCGCCTTGAGGCGTTTGATGCCCGTTGTGGTCTCCTCGCAGCCGCCCAGTATCTTGGGCGCGAGTTCGGGGTACCGCTCGCATATCATCGCCACTGTATCGCATCCGTCGTCGATGATGATATCAGGTTCCCACGCGAGCATTTTGCTGAGATTTTCGTAGTATTCCTCGCCGCTCATCCCGTGTTTGCTGAATATATGAACGCCGTACTCCGCCAGGGCCGCGCAGATCGGGTCCTGCGTGGACAGCGGATTGCTGCCGGCGGCCGTTACCACCGCGCCCAGGTCTTTGAAGACCTCCAGCAGGCAGGCCGTTTTGGCTTCGAGGTGCAGGCAGCAGGCTATGACATGGCCGTCGAGAGGGCGTTTGCCTCCCGCTTTTTCCTTTTCGCGTATCAGGCTCACTACCGGCATATAATGAAACGCCCATTCGATGCGTTCCTGTCCTTCCTTGGCAAGTCCGATATCGGCTATGGCGTAGTTTTCTCTCTCTTTCAAGTTCAAAACCTCCCAGGCGGCGTCGCGCGACTATTTCATGTTCAAGTGCTGAACCTATATTATCACTTATCACGGATCTTAACCAATTATCAGAGAAAACATCAATCCGCGGAGAGCGAGTTTCCCGCTCTTTTTTATATATATAAGTATGTTATGATATCACAACTAAAGAGTATTCCGGGAACGTTGAATTTAGCAGATGGAATTGCGTAAAGACATCGATGAAGAGGGTTCGACAAAAATGATAAAGAGGATTGCCGGCAAGGCCCACTCTCTTATAGAAGAAGCGTTCAACAGGATGGGCTGGAGTTTGCGCGCGAAACTTATCGCTATTTTCGTGATCATAAAGGTCATACCTCTCGTTCTGCTGGCGCTTATAGCGTGGAGACAGTCGTGGCTTCTCGGCACGGAATTGAGCGTTCGCGCCGAAGAACTTACGGCAAAGGCGAACGATTCTCTTTCGAGCATGGGAGATATCGCGGTGAGCCGTTCGGTCAAAGCCCTGAACGATCGGGCGACCGAGGACATAGAACGCATGACGACCGATACCGCGCGCAAAATCGCGGATTTTCTTTACGGGCGCGATGATGATATCAGAGCCGCCGCCGCTCTTGAACCAAGCGAGGAGAATTACCGGATATTCGTGGAACACAAAATGGGCCTTTTGGTCAGAGAAGGCGAGTGGAAACTGGCCGCCGACGGAAAATCGTGGGTCCCGGCGGAGACGCCGCCGCCCCGAGGTGAAGTGAAATCCTCGAATAACGAAAACGACACGGCGTTTCATTACCGCCCTCCCGATTCGTTTGAATACGACTCCAGACCGCTGTACCTGGAAATGACATTCGTCGATCCCGACGGCCGCGAGATAATAAAAACCACGACCTCCCCTCAGATGGACGGCGGATTGAAAGACGTATCGGACAGATGGAATACCTACGTACACGCCGAGACATATTTCCAGGAACTCAAGCGGCTCGGCCCGGGGGACATTTACGTTTCAGAGGTAATAGGCGCCTACGTCGGGTCGCGATATATCGGGATGTACACGCCGGAGAACGCGGAGGCGGCCGGTCTTGAATTCCAGCCCGAGGAAGAGGCGTATGCCGGGAAGGAAAACCCGCTGGGCAAGCGTTTCAAAGGCATCGTGAGATGGGCGTCGCCGGTGGAGAGAAACGGTTCCATTATCGGCTATGTGACCTTGGCGCTGGATCACGACCACATCATGGAGTTCACGTCGCATCTCACGCCGACTACGGGGCGTTACACGGAAACGCCGAGCGCGTACGAGGGCAACTACGCTTTTATATGGGACTATAAATGCCGCAGCATAGTGCACCCGAGGCATCACTCGATAGTGGGTTACGACCCTGAGACGGGGGAGCCCCAGGTACCGTGGCTGGAACAGAGCATATATGACGCGTGGCGGCAAAGCGGCAAGAGTTACGTTGATTTTATAAAAGACCAGCCGGTTTTCGACAAGCAATCCCGCGAGAAAAAACCGGCGCGTGAGCTGACGAAGGCAGGATTGGTCGGCCTGGACGGACGTTATCTGAACAACGCGCCTCAATGCACCGGATGGTTTGACCTCACGTCCGAAGGCGGCTCCGGCTCGTTCAACATACTTTGGAGCGGGCTTTCAAAACTTACCACGGCCGCGGCGATACCGTATTACACCGGCCGGTACGGCGAGTCCAAGCGCGGATTCGCGTTCGTCACAATAGGCGCGGGGCTGGAGGAATTCAACCGTCCGGCTCTGGAAATGGAGCGCGAACTGGACTCCGTGACGGATGGCGCGAACGAATCGCTCGGGCGGGCGGCTTCCGATACGCGGGAGTCGATTAAAAAGAACTTGCTCGACACGACGACTCAACTCTCACTGTCCGCCGGCGTAATGATTGTTCTGGTCGTACTTATCGCCATATGGATGGCGTCCTTTTTGACGCGCAATATCAATAATCTCGTCAAAGGAATTTCACGTTTCCGCTCGGGCGAGCGTCACTTTCGCTTCCGCTCGAAAATGAGGGACGAACTCGGGGCTCTGGCCGATTCCTTCGACGAGATGGCGGACAGATTGGTGGAGAGCGTCAGCGGGCCTCTGGTCATCACCGACCTGAACGGCAAGACGCTGTACGCCAACGACCACGCGCTTAAATTGTGCCAAAAGACACTGGAGGAGGCCATAGGTTCCGGGTATAAAGAAATCAGCGTTTATCCTGAAAATTCGCGATACTGCCCGATAAAAGCCCTTCAAGAAGGAAGAGAAGCGGAAGTGAAGCACCTGCCGGGCGATCGCTACATCAAGGGGAAGGCCACGTATCTCTATGATAAGGCTGGGAACAAAACAGGCTATATCATCATAACGGACGACGTCACCGAAAT
>JAITAT010000029.1 GCA_031283975.1 Synergistaceae bacterium | reverse complement strand
GCGAGGTTTTTTCCGCCGTTACCGAGCGTTTTTCCGCGTTTTTGCGCCGCCCGGGGAGTTCGCGGGAATGAAAGTCGGAAGCGCGTCGAAGTTGAAGAGCGGAGAGGCCGCGTCTCATTCGGGGAAAGGCGCGGGCAAAGGGGTGAGCGTATCGCCCGTTGCCGAAACGACCAGGACTTTCGCCGAAATCGAGGATGAGGCGGAATTTCGCGCGATAATCGCTGAACTCGACGATTTGGGCGCGGCGCTTTCGAGGTATCCGTCGTCAGCCCTTTTGAACAGATACAGGAAATTAGTCAGAATGGCGCTCGGCCGGGTCAAAGATGGAATGCGCATAAAGAGGGAATTTAAATGGCGCCGCACGGAGCGATCGATGTTCATGGTAATAGAGCGCACCGAAGAGGCGCTTGACGAACTTGCTGAGTTGGAGTCGGCTTTGGGCCGGGAACGGGAACGTACCCGCGTTTTATCGCTGATAGACGAGATAAAGGGATGTCTCCTCTCCCTGCTGTTTTGACCGATATCGTTTCGTCTCCGGAATGGGAGAAACTGGCGGCGGCGGTGTCGTCCGGAGGAGCTCCCGGCGCTCTTCTTGCCGTGATATCGGAAAACATGGCGGCGTCATTCCGGGATATGTACGCGCGCATCGTGTTGTGCCATTCCGGAACCGGGGAGGACGGCTGTCCGTCATGCTCGTCGTGGACGAATGAAGGCCACCCCGATATGCTCATAGCCGGGGACGGTTCGGGTCCTCCGGGGGTGGCCGACTGCATCGCGCTGCAAGCGGTCATGAGCCTGAGACCGTTTTCGGCTGGAGGCAGACTCGGGGTGATACCCTTCGCGGACGCGATATCTCTCCCCGCCGCGAACTCATTGCTGAAGACAGCGGAGGAGCCTCCCGAAGGAGGTCATCTGCTCTTCATTGCGGAGGAAGACAATCTGATACCGACCATTCGCAGCAGAGTTTGGACCGTCAATTTCAGGAGCGGCGAGACGACGGATGAAGCCGCTCCTCCAAAAAATTCCGCCGAGTGGGCCGCGTGGATTGAAAAAACCAGGAAGCAATCTCTTGACGAGTTAGCGCCGGAAGCCGGAGCATGGGCGAGACATCTCGGGGTTTTGGGAGAATGGCGAGCGTCGGCCGCCGTCAGGAACGTTATATATATATCACAAAAAAGACACATGCCTGTTTCTATGGTTCAGGACGCGCTCATGGCGATCTTGAGGGAAGGGGTGCCAATTGGGCAAATATTTGGCGATTTATGGTAAACCCAGATTTCTGGGGATAGTCGAGATCGAGGAGGAAATAGCCGAGTCCCTCTCGCCGGATGGAATGATAATCGCGCTCTCTCACAGGGGAGAGGAACCGGCTTACACTATGGGATCCTTGAACGAGACTCAGGAGCGCGAGTACCGCTCGATAAAGATGATATCGGAGCATGGGGAAGGGCCGGCGCGCGGCGGCGATCCGATGGTCAGCGATTTGGAATTTATGAGGACGCCGTCCGATGACGACCGGCAGCGCAGGGGCGCTCGGAAAATTGACGAGGACGGAATGTTGAAAGACGCGCAGGATATGGCGAAGGGTCACCGTCTGGAACTCAAGATAATCGATGTGGAGTCCATGATGGACGGGAAAAAATTGTTTTTTTATTTTACGTCGGAGACAAGGGTCGATTTCAGGACGCTGGTCAAGGATCTCGCGCGTAAATTCAGGACGAGGATAGAACTCCGTCAGATGGGGGTGCGCGACGAAGCCCGCATAATAAGCGGCATCGCGTCGTGCGGATTGCCTTGCTGCTGCAGTTATTGGCTGAATCAGTTCGCCCCGATAGGCATAAAAATGGTGAAAGAACAAAATATAGCGCTTAATCCGTCAAAGATATCGGGTATATGCGGACGGCTCATGTGCTGCATGTCATTCGAACATAAGGTGTACAAGAACCTGTGGACAAGTCTGCCCGGACCGGGAAGCAAGATAAAAACCCCCAACGGCAACTATGTCGTGGCGGCGATGGATATCGGCGGTGAGACGGTTCGGTGCCGCAAGCCGGCCGGGGGCGATGTATCGGTTCCCATCGCCTGCTTTCAGGATTTCCGCGCGTCGGTGATGAAAGGGGAGGAGTGGGAACCTCCCGAGAGCGAGAACGAACTGGCAATTGGCGGCGAACTGTGCGCGCGGAAGAAATATGAATGTCCCTGCCGCAGAAGCATGGATCTCGGCGAAAAGGAAATCACGGCGGAATCGAAACGGTTCGACGTGACGCCGGACGCGCGGCCTCCTGCGCGGGGAATCGGTTCTGCCGCTGAAAAAAATGCCTCCGGCAGCGCCGGAACGCAATCCGACAGACATTCCGAACGAAAGCGGGCACACCGTTCTTTCCGCAGGCGCAAACCGGGGGCCGACGCTTTGCCTCAGACCGCCGAAACGCGCGAACGCGCGCACTATCCGGAACATCAGGAACCGCCCGCCGAACCGCAGGGCGCGTACATTCCCGCCGCCAGAACAGCGAAGTCGCGTCACAGGAGACGAAGGCCAAAGCGCGGCTCCGCTGGTCAGTCAGCGGATAATTGATTTGTTCGGGCGGTGAAAATTGATGGCGTTGTTCGGAGGATTTGTTTCAAAATTCAAAAGCGTCGCGAATAAATGGTCTCAGGGGGTGTCGAACCTCTTTTCCGACAGCCCTTTGACGGATTCGTTCTGGGAGGAGTTGGAATCGCTGTTGTTCAGCGGAGACGTTGGGGTGGAGACGACGGAAGCTCTCGTGTCCGGCCTCAGGGAAACCGCCCTGGAACGCAGAATAGCGCATACCGGCGAGTTGAAGGGTATTTTCGCCGAAATGCTCGTCGATTGCCTGGAGGAAATACCGGGCATGGGACGCCCTCTCGATGTTTCGGAACCTCCGTCGGTGATCGTGCTCGTCGGCGTGAACGGCAGCGGAAAGACTACGACGGCCGGCAAACTCGCCGCCATGTTCATGAATCAAGGCAAGTCCGTCGTACTGGCGGCGGCCGATACTTACAGGGCGGCTGCCATCGAGCAGTTGAAAATATGCGGGGAACGGGCCGGGGCCAGGGTAATAGCGCAGACTCACGGCAGCGATTCGGCGGCTGTCGTGTATGACGCGATTCAGTCCGCCAAAGCGTCCAAAACCGATATCGTCATAATCGACACCGCGGGCAGACTGCATACAAAATCCAACCTTATGGAAGAACTTGCCAAGGTCGGACGCGTCGCCGGGCGGGAAGCGCCGGGCGGCATAAGGGAGTCTCTGCTGGTTCTCGATTCGGTCATGGGACAGAATGGATTTACCCAGGCCGAGGTATTCAATAAAGCGGTTCCTTTGACGGGAGTGATTCTCACGAAATTCGACAACACGGCAAAGGGCGGCATAGCCCTCAGCATAGCGCGAAAATTGAGGCTTCCCATAAGATATGTGGGATTGGGCGAGGGCGTTTCGGACATCGAACCCTTTTCCTCCCGCGATTTCGTATATGCGCTGCTGAATATGGAGCGGACAAATGATAACAATGAATAATGCCGCGGAGATAAAAAAAGACATGCTGACGTCCGATTCCAACGTTCAGGCGGTACTTCGCTCCCTTTATTTTTATGGGGCGGATTACATAATGGCGAAAATCGGGCGGAGCGAACAGCTCATCCATAAGGAGCAGCTCGTCTCGCTGCTCGAGCTGGGACGTGAAATGGCGACCATAGAGGATATCATGTCGGTCGTCCTGAACAAGCCGATGCCGGCCAAAATGCAAATCGAGGATATTTCGCCCGACACGCCGCTGCTGATATTTGTAAGAAAAGGAGAAGGCCCGGAGGGCGACCTGTCCCGGACGACATTCGGAGAGTACAGGGAACGAAGGATGCGAGAATCCGAGATTCCGCTGCCGGACTGGTGGAACGCGCCGCTTCCGCTGCTTTACATCGACGGGACGCGGTTGTCGATGAACGGCCGTGCCGCTGAAATTATCCCCTGTGACGCTGAGACGCTCGTCCGTCAGATGAAGAGCATGCTCGAGGACAAAACCGTCACCGTGAAAGAGAAAAAACGTGAGAGAACCTTTTCGCTCCTGCCGCTCTGCGAAAACATTTTTATGACGGAGGATATCTCTGGAGACTTCGAGATGGCCGAGGAACTTGTCTGGTGGGCCGCGGTGGGGAGGGCTTTTTTCAC
>JAITAT010000024.1 GCA_031283975.1 Synergistaceae bacterium | reverse complement strand
TCCTCACTGACGGGAATGAAAGCGCCCGACAGTCCTCCAACGTAGGAACTCGCCATAACCCCGCCCTTTTTGACGTTATCGTTCAGAATAGCTATCGCCGCGGTTGTGCCCGGCGCGCCGGGCTGTTCCAGCCCCATCTCGCGCAATATCTCGGCCACGCTGTCGCCGGCGGCGGGAGTCGGCGCGAGAGACAGGTCGATGACCCCGAACGGAACCCCCAGCCTGCGCGACGCTTCCTGAGCGACAAGCTGGCCGACGCGCGTTATCTTGAACGCCGTTCGCTTTACCGTCTCGCACAGCGTCTCGAAGTCCGCGCCGCGCGCCGATTCCACGGCGCGTTTTACCACGCCGGGGCCGCTGACGCCGACGTTGATGGCGGCGTCTCCCTCGCCGACGCCGTGAAACGCGCCGGCCATGAACGGATTGTCCTCCACGGCGTTGCAGAATACCACGAACTTGGCGCAGCCTATGGAGTCCCTGTCGCGCGTCATCATGGCCGAGTCCCTGATTATGCGGGCGGTTATATTGATGGCGTCCATATTTATACCGGAGCGGGTCGTGCCCACGTTGACCGACGAGCAGACGCGTTCCGTTTCCGCGAGGGCCGTGGGAACGGAGTCCAGCAGTTTATTGTCCTCAGGGGTGATGCCTTTGTGTACTAGCGCGGAAAATCCCCCGATGAAATTGACCCCGACGGCATCCGCCGCCCTGTCCATAGCGCGAGCGACCTCGACGTAATCATCGCATCGGCAGCCGGCAGCCGCTATCGCTATCGGAGTGACCGATATGCGCTTGTTTATCACGGGCACGCCGTATTCGCGCGCGATATCCTCGCCTGTGCGCGCGAGATGTTCGGCCCGCAGCGTTATCTTGTCGTAAATCTTTCCGCAAAAGGTTTTGAGGTCGCTGTCGGCGCAGTCCAGGAGATTTATCCCCATCGTTATCGTCCTGACGTCCAGGTTCGCCTCGGAGATCATGCGGATGGTTTCGCGCGCTTCGTTTATGGTTATCACGGCTTATATCCTGTGCATGGCGTTGAAAATATCCTCGTGCTGGAGACGCACGACGACGCCGATATCCCGCCCCAGGGTTTCCAGCCCCACGGCCATCGACGCGAGCGGCTCCGACGCTCCGTTCAAATCGACCACCATCATCATGTTGAAATATCCGTCGACTATGGTCTGGGATATGTCGAGGACGTTGACGTTTTTATCCGACATATACGAACAGATCTTGGCGATTATGCCGACCGAATCCTTCCCCAGTACCGTTACAATTCCCTTCATCGTGCCGCCTCCAGTATTCGGGCGTAAATCCGCGCCCTTCGATCGGCAAATCACATCCCCATATAGGCTTTTCTCACTTCGTCGGAATTGAGCAGCTCATCCGCCGCGCCGTCGCGCACTATTCTGCCGACCTGTATCACGTAGCCCCGCGAGGCTATTTCAAGGGCTTCCTGAACCATCTGCTCGACCAGCAGCACGGTCACTCCCTTTTTATTTATCTCCACCACCGATTCCAGCACTTTTTCGACGAGACTCGGCATGAGCCCGAGGGACAACTCGTCCAGCATGAGCAGTTTCGGAGCGCTCATAAGGCCGCGTCCTATGGCGCACATCTGCTGTTCGCCGCCGCTCATCGTCCGCGCCAGTTGGCGCTCGCGCTCCTTCAATATGGGAAACAACTCGAACACGGAGGCTATACGCTCGTTCACGAGACGCCTGTCGCGTTCGCCGAAAGCGCCCAGTTCCAGGTTTTCCCTGACGGACAGATTGGCGAAAAGCCTGCGTCCCTCAGGCACGTAGCTTATGCCCTTGTAAATTATCCTGTGCGCCGGAACGCCGGAAATATCCTCGCCTTCGAACTTTATGCGGCCGCTCTCGGGGCGTATCAGGCCGGCGACGGATTTCATCAGCGTGGATTTGCCCGAGCCGTTCGCGCCGATTATGGCGACTATCTCGCCCTTCAGCACTTCGAGCGACACGCCGTTTACGGCTCGCATCGCGCCATAATAGCATGACACGTCCGATATTTGCAGGATAGGACCGCTCATCGGCGTTCTCCCTTCAATTTTTCGGATTCCGCCAGACGTTTGCTGAATTTTTCCCCCAGGTACGCCGCGATGACCTCTTTGTCCCTGCTTATATCGCCAGGCAGACCTTCCGCTATCTTCACGCCGCCGCTCAGGACGATTATTTTGTCCGATATGGGCATGATCGCCTCCATTATGTGTTCGACCATAAGGATGGTCATGCCGTCCTTCTTGAGTCCGACTATGAGCGAGACCATCTCGTTGACCTCGGTCGAGGTCAGCCCTGCGACCGCTTCGTCGAGCAGAATCATCTTAGGGGATGTGGCGAGCGCGCGGGCCACTTCGAGACGCTTTTTATTGCCTATGGTCATGGCGCCGGCCGGCCGGTCCTTCCATTCGTCGAGATAGCAGAGCTTTATGCAGCGTTCGGCCTCCTCGCGCGCCCTTGCTTTGTCGGGATGACGAAGATACGCCCCCACCAGCACGTTCTCTATCACGGTCATCTCGTTCAATGGGCGCACCACCTGAAAAGTCCTGGTCAGTCCCATACGGGCTATCTTGAACATAGCCGTTCCGGTCACGTCCGTTCCGGCGAACGATATCCGGCCGGACGTCGGTTTGTACACGCCGGACACGCAGTTGAAGAGGGTCGTCTTGCCGGAGCCGTTTGGGCCTATAAGCCCCGCAATCTGTCCTTCCTCGACGCCGAACGACACGTCTTTGTTCGCGGCGAGCGATCCGAATTTCATCGTGAGCCCGTTCACTTCCAAAAGAGACATCAGCCGTCTCCTCCTTCCGCGCGTCCCCGCGTTTTCCCCAGAACTCCGAACTCGGCCAGAAATCCCATGATGCCCTTTGGCTGGCGTATCATCATGAACATTATGAGTAAACCGTATATTATCTGGTCGACGCCCGCTCCGAAGTGGGACAGGTACGTCCGCGTGTACTCCTGAAGCGGTATCAGCACCGCGGCCCC
>JAITAT010000232.1 GCA_031283975.1 Synergistaceae bacterium | reverse complement strand
CGGGGCTGTTCGCCATACGAGTAAGCGAGCAGCCCGGCAATCATCAAGCCGACATCGTCTCTTTTCAATATTTCGTCCGCCCATTTCCGGTACTCGTCGTCCGTGAGAGAGCGCTCTATCAGCATATTCTCGAAACGCCCTTTTTGCTGGCCTTCGAGTTCCGAGGAATCCGGTGCTGGGATTACCTGCAATTGGAGGTTTGAACCGTGTGCCATCTGCTTGAATGAGTGCAATTCCCTGCTGGTAAAGAGCAGCACGTTTGCGCCCTCGTGACCGGCGCGCCCGGTGCGGCCGCTGCGATGGACGAACGTTTCGAGGTTGCCCGGAAGCCCGAATTGTATCACATGGCTGATTCCGTCAATATCCAGACCGCGCGCGGCGACGTCGGTGGCGACAAGGATATCGACTCTTCCGCCCCTAAGGGAAGCTATGGCCGCGTTGCGCTCCCGCTGGCTCATGTCGCCGTGAATGGCGCAAGCCTTAAAGCCCTCGTCGCAAAGCCGGTCGGTTATATCCTGCGTCTCCAGTTTCGTCGTGCAGAACAGAAGGGCTCTCGCCGGCGCCTCCCACAGCAGGACGTTCGACAGCCCCTCAAAACGCTTCCGAGCCGGTATGACGTATGCCTTTTGCATTATGTCTTCGTGACACGTTATGTCGGATACGAGCGAAATTTTGCGCGGAGCGTCGAGATAGCGCTTGGCGAGCGAAGTAACCTCGGGGGGCATCGTCGCCGAAAAAAGCCACGTCCTGTCGAGGTTTTCCATGCCGCCGAGAATTGCCTCCAACTCATCGCGGAATCCCATGTCAAGCATGTGATCCCCTTCGTCCAGAACCAGGATTTTCACGCTGTCGGTGACGAAAGACCCTCTCCTGATATGATCGAGAACACGGCCCGGAGTGCCCACCACGACCGCGGCCCCGTCCTTGAGGGAGCGTATCTGCCGCTCCATGTCGAGACCGCCTACGAGAGTGGACACGCGCGCCCCGATATCGGAGCCAAGCCAGGAAAACTCCCTGGCAGTCTGTTGAGCCAGTTCTCTGGTCGGCGAAAGCACGAGCGCCTGCGGCGACCTCTGATTGCTTCCCATGCCGTTGTAAATGGGAATCGCGAAGGCGAGAGTCTTTCCTGAACCGGTGCGGGCCTGAACTATCAGATCACCCTCGGTAAGAGTTTCGTCCTCGAGTATCCGCACCTGAACCGGCATCGGAGAATCGAAACCTTTGCGCGCAATCACCTTCAGCAGCTCCGGGCGAAGATTGAAATCCTCGAAGCGAGCTGAGATTTTTTCTGTTTCTGTTGTCATGAGATCCCCCTATACCCGCGCACCAAAACAAAATCCTTAAAAATGAGAAACGCGAGTCATCAAACGGGAATGGACGGGCTTCGCCTAAAGGATTGACGTATCGGTTTCGCGAGCTTACGGCCTGATTTTAATTTCGGAAAATTTAATTTTTCCGTTCAAGCCAATGTGATATACTATACAAATTATCGAACGCCGTCAAGCATTCGGCAGCGTTCGCCGGGCAATGATAATGTCACCACATGGCGGGACAGTGAAAATGAACAGCCCGCCCGTCCTTTATTTCATTATATCGAGAGCCCCATTCCAAACGGTTTTGGCGGTATCCACAACCGCGAGGTTCGCCTCGTATGCGCGGCTCGCTATCATCATGTCCGCCATTTCGCGGACCACGTTGACATTGGGATATGCCACATAACCGTCGGCGTTGGCATCCGGATGATCCGGCTGATAAGCGAGGCGAGGAGGCGTCGCATCGGTTCCTATATCGACGACCCGGACGCCGGATGCGGCATGAAAACCGAACCAGCCCTCAGCGAGCCTGCCACTCATCTCTCCCGCGCCTTCCGCTTCCATCATGCGCTCTTGGAAAACCGGGACTCGCCTGGTATACGGACCACCCTCGGGGGTGCGCGTCGTATTGACGTTCGCCAAGTTTCCGGAGATGGTATCCATCCAAAGGCGGTTTGCGGTGAGCCCGCTTCCGGCGATATCTATAGACCTGAAAATTCTCATTAACTAACCCCCGCCTCCTATAGCTCTCCGGTACATCGCTATCTTTCGCGTCATCACTCTGGTCATGGCCTGATACGACATGCGCGTCTCCGCCATCCGGGCCGTCTCCGTCTCTGGATCGACGCTGTTCCAGTCGAGCCTGTATAATTCGTATCCGACCGGCCTCTCATAAGGAGCCACTGTGCCGATATCGGTTTTCACGTTGGAAAAGTGCCTTTCGCTGGTGCGTTTCATCGGCAACCTGGCCGGCGCGTCGATAATTTCCCTGAGCTGATCCTCAAAGGAAACCTCGCGGCGTGCGTATCGCGGAGTGTTCATATTGGCTATATTGTGAGACGTGGCCTCGAAGCGCTTCGCCAGCCCCTGCAGGTCTTTTTCTATTACGCCCCACGCCAAATCTCCACGCATACGACACACCCCCTTGTAATTATTTTCGGCAGCGAAAGAAGCCGGCTTGAGGGGCGCCGTCCCGCTGGCAGGCGCATAAAGTTCAGAGAATGGGCTGGTTTTAGGCCAAATTCAAACGACGGAAAAACCAGCTGGTTTATCAATAGATAGAATCCGCGAACTCATGAACTGACATCCCTCGGCGGCGTTGAGCAAAGCGTGTCACATCGTTTTTATCTTTTCAATGTAAACCCGCCTGATGAAGAACGCTCCGACCACCAGAGTCGCAGCCTCCGCGGCGGGGAACGACCACCAGACGGCGCCGACGCTGCCCGTCAGAGACAGCAGCCACGCCATCGGAAGGAGGAAGAGCAGTTGCCGGCTGCCCGCCACGAACAGGCTCTCCATTCCGTTGCCGAGGGCCTGAAATATCGAGAGAAACGCGATGCAGAACCCGGCGAACGGGAAATGGATGCCGATTATCCGCAGCGCGGGGACTCCAATTCGCAGCATTTCGTCGGACGCGTTGAACATGAGAAGCAATTTGTCCGGAAAAATCATAAATACCACTGCGCCAAAGAACATTATCCCGACCGCGTATGTCATCGCGAGCCTTATCGTCTGCATTATGCGATCCTTGTTTCTCGCCCCGAAGTTGTACGCGATAATAGGCACCATGCCGTTGTTCAGGCCGAACACCGGCATGAATATGAAACTGTTCAGTTTGAAATAGACGCCGAGCACCGCCGCCGCCGTGGAGGTAAAGGACAGCAGTATTCTGTTGAACCCGTATATCATGACGGAACCGAGCGAACCCATCATTATGGACGGCAGCCCCACCGCGTATATCCTCTTGGCTATCCCGAGGTCAAGTCTCAGATCTTTCGGCGAGAGCTTTATATCGCGGTTCACCCTGAGGTT
>JAITAT010000229.1 GCA_031283975.1 Synergistaceae bacterium | reverse complement strand
ATACCGCCCGAATTGATAGCGCAAAGCCCGCTCCCCCGCAGGGACGATTCACGCCTGATGAGGGTTTTCCGATCTGGCGAAAAACCGGAACACCGGTTCTTTTCCAGCCTCGCCTCCCTGCTTCGCGAGGGCGATATGCTGGTATTCAACGATACGCGCGTCTTTCGGGCAAGGGTGTTGGGCAAAAAAGTTCCCGGAGGCGCGGCGGCGGAAATCTTTTTCCTCGCGCCGGCCGAAAGCGCGAACGAATGGGTGGTTCTGGCGCGGCCAGGCCGCAGACTTCCGCCCGGCTCGAGCGTGGAGACGGAAAGCGGCGATGTCATACATATCGGCAAACGCTTGGACGACGGCAGACGTTTGGCCGGCATACCGGAAAGCGTCGGCGCGGACGGGTTCTTCGAACGCTGCGGACGGGTTCCGCTGCCTCCTTATATCAAAAATGCCGGAGTGCCTGAGGAACGATACCAGACAGTCTACGCCGACCGGACGAAAAACCGTTCGGTTGCCGCCCCCACGGCTGGATTGCACTTCACTCCGAAACTTTTGGAAGAAATCAAAAAACGCGGGGCCGATATTGAATTTCTCACCCTGGACGTGGGGATAGGCACATTTCGCCCGGTAAAAGCGGTCAATATCGAGAAACACAAAATGCATTCGGAAAGGTGCGAGATAAGCGAGCGCTGCGCCGACGCGGTCAACGGGGCGAAATCCCTCGGACGCAGAATAGTGGCGGTCGGCACAACCGCGGTCCGCGCGCTGGAATCGTTCGCGGACGAGCGCGGAGTGCTGTCGCCCGGCGTAAAAGAAACCGACATATTTATAAAACCAGGCTATCGTTTCAAGGTACCGGACGTGATAATAACGAACTTTCACCTGCCCAAAAGCACCCTTATTATGCTGACCGCCGCGTTCGCGGGATATGAAAACATCATGAGCGCCTACGCGGAAGCGATACGGGCGCGCTACAGGTTCTTCTCCTTCGGCGACGCTATGCTGATAGAATAAACCTCGGGGATTCGGGCGCAGCCCCGAGGTTTTGATCGTTTTATTTTTTCGGCAAAGGCCTGCTGGCTATTATGTCGCAACCCGTGCCGCAAACGTTTTCTATGAGTGTCTGCCCGACCTCGATGGGGGGCCTGACGTTAAGTTTCGCCACTTCCCTCGCCACGTCGAAAATCTTCGAGAGCGGCAGCGGCGTCCTGCTCCGCACGGGGCACACAGGAAGCGATCCGCCGTCCGTCCTCACGGTGGACGTGAAAGTACGAACCGGATTCGTAACTTCGGTGCGAGCGTATTTTTCGCCGAGAGGACAGGTATTACCCTCTATACTCAGGATCACGCCATCATCCAGCGTCACTGTCAGCGGACACCCAACCGGACAGGAGACGCACAGGAATTTTTTGACATCCCGCATCAGGACACCTCCAGACTGACGGTTATGTCGGTGACATCTGACGGAAGCGCCGCAAGAACCGCGGAACTCACTTTCACCTCGTTCATCTCGCCGGGCCTGGCATAGCGCAGGTTTTTCGAAAAAACGCCATGATCCGCGAAAAGCCTGCATTTTCCCTCGACGGGTTCTCCGACCCTGAGATATACGGTGACATCGCTCCCGGCCGTCAAAACCTGCGGGGAGAGTATGCGCACGTTGTTTCCGGGCACGAGCTTAAACGACCTGCCGCCCTTCTCGAGGTTTCCGGCGGCGTATCTCGCGGCGTACATCCCGGCGCGTTCGCCCTCCTGAGAAACGAAATCGACCAGGTCATACACCACCACGACGTTTCCCGCAGCGAACACGCATTCCTCGCTCGTTTGCATGTACTCGTTGACGGCGGGGCCGTTCGTCATGGGCTCTATCTCTATTCCGGCCATCCGGGACAGTTCATTCTCCGGTATCAGGCCTACCGCCAGAAGCAGAGTGTCGCAGGCGACATATTTATCGCTTCCCGGAACCGAACGCCTGTCGGGGCCTACCTCCACCACCGTCACCCCTTCGAGGCGCCCTCTGCCGTGCAATTCGCAGACGCTGTGGTTGAGGTAGTACGGGATGCCGAAGTCGTCGAGGCATTGGGCTATATTACGCCGCAGTCCCGACACCCACGGCATTATCTCGAACACGCCCACTACCTCGGCGCCTTCGAGAACCATACGGCGCGCCATTATGAGACCGATGTCGCCGGTTCCCATTATGACCACCTTTTTGCCGGGCATGAGCCCCTCCATATTCACGAAACGCTGCGCCGTACCAGCCGTATAGACGCCGGACGGCCTGGAGCCGGCTATTCCCAGCGCTCCGGCAGGGCGTTCGCGGCAGCCCATAGACAGGACGAGCGATTTAGCCTCGATATGTTCGATGCCGCGGCTCGGATTCATCGTCCAAAAGCTGGCGATTTTTTTGCCGCCGCGCTCCTCCGGTCTGTCCATCTGAAATACCATCGTGTTCAGGTCGAACCGTACCCCCGCGTCTCGCGCTTTTTCGAGATAGCGATGCATGTATTCAGGGCCTGTAAGTTCCTCCCCGAAAGTATGCAGACCGAAACCGGGGTGTATGCACTGCTGAAGTATGCCTCCGGGTTCCCAGTCGCGTTCGAAGACCACAACCCGCTCCGCTCCCTCCCTGCGAGCCGCGTAAGCGGCCGCGGTTCCGGCGGGGCCGGCTCCTATTACCGCAACATCCACCTGTCTCGTATCACTCATAACGGTTCTCCCGGCAAAAGAGGCGCTTTAGTCGCGCCCGTCAGCATATAAGAATCATTTCCGTGGCGCGTTATATCGAGCGGAGAGACTCCCAATTCCCGCGCGAGTATTTCCACTATACGCGGAGTGCAAAAACCTCCCTGACAGCGTCCCGTCGTGGGGCGCACCCAGAGTTTCACTCCGGCCAAAGTGCGGGCTCCGCGCCTTATGGCTTCCACCACCTGCGCTTCCGTGACGCTCTCGCAGCGGCATACTATCTGTCCCCACTTCGGGTCGATCCTCGCGAGACGCTCCCTCTCCTCCATGGACATATCCGCAAACCTCGGTATATGACGCCTCTCCGGCACGAATTTCGTATTGGCGGCAAATTTAAGGAGGTCGCCCATGGTTTCCTTGAGCATATCCACTACGTACACCGCTATCGCGGGGGCGCTGGTGAAACCGGGCGATTTTATGGCCGCCACGTTCACGAAGCCTCTGGGATTGGAGAGCGCGTTTATGTGAAAATCCCCTCCTTTGGAATTTGCCCTGACGCCCGAAAAAGTGGTTATCGCCATGTTTCTCGGTATGTTTGAAATAATGCGCGCCGCTCCCTCGAAAACTTCTTCGAGGCCGGGACGAGTGGTTTTCCGCTCCTCCCTGTCTGTCTGGTGAACAGACGTGGGACCTATGAGAAGATTATCGTCCGCCGTGCTGGTCAACGTGACGCCCTTGCCTTTAGCCGACGGGCACGAGAAGAAGAATGACGTCACTATATTCCCCGCGCGCCTGTCAAATATAAAATATTCACCCCTCGTCGGATGAATGATAAAGCTGTCGTCCCCCGCCATTTTGGATATTTTGTCCGCGTTCACCCCGGCCGCGTTTATGACGGCG
>JAITAT010000067.1 GCA_031283975.1 Synergistaceae bacterium | reverse complement strand
ACGGCGAGTATGAAAAACAACTGCGCGGCAGGAAGATAGATTACGTGGTGGCGGACGAACGCATGACTACGCTCGAAGCGCGGGAGCTTTACTGGCGTATTCATCCGCCGCGCGGTTTATCGCGCCTCATTCCGGTCTCGTTGCGGGTTCCGCCCCGCTCCGTCGATGACCTGGCGGCTTGGGCCATAATGAGAAGGGCCGTTGCCCGCGCGTAAAACACTGTTTTTTTGAGCGTAAGAATTTATGAAAATCAGCGATATGATGATAAAATAAAATAAATGTTTGACTAAAGGTGGGGGGAAAATGGCTACGGATGCGGGTAGTCTTCTTGCTACGCTGGTAAATTCATACACTGGGGCGCTCATCAGCGTCAGTCACACCGTCGGCATTGAAGCCGAATTTCTGAAATCCGAGATATCGGCGGGTATAAACGTGCCGGGCAGCAGGGTGGCGGCGCTTATATGCATCGTAGGGAAAGACATTCACAGCACCGCGTCTCTCATGGTCGATTTAACGGCGTTCGAGACGTATGTGTCCGCATTTACGGGGGGCATGATAAAAGCTGACACCGAGGACCCCATGTCAATGAGCGTCCTCGGCGAGATGACCAATATGATAAGCGGGCAAGCCTTGATAAAAGCCAATATACCCGGTCTGGACATAACTCCCCCGCAAATGCTGTCCGGCGAAAACATCAAAGCGATACCGCCGAGAAAACCCGAGGTAAAAAGCTTCACCCTTCCGTTTAAAGTAAACAACGGAAAAGTGTTTCTGATTCTGTCGGTACACGGTTAAAACGCGCCGGCTCAATTCAAATTTTTATCATGAAAGTTGAACCCTCGTTACCTTTCTCGTCGATTTCCACATACACCAATTCGAGGTCTTCCGCGTCCTCGGGAATTTCGAATATCATGTGGTATTGCACCTTTTCCCTCGGCTGCAGCGTAAAATTCTGCGGCATCATGGTGCTGTCTTTCGATTCCATCGGATAGACATATTCGAGAAAGGAGTCGGCGTCGACAAAAAAGTCGGACGTCCCCATTTCGATCGGTTCGTTAAACGTACAAAGTTCCGCTATTTCAACATCGAGCAGTATATTGCCTTCCTCGGGGCTGTAGCCCGCGTATTCCCCCACCCTGGTGATCGACAGCACCGAGAAGTTGAACCACCGCGTGAGATACGCCTTGCCAACCTCGCCTGTCACATCCCCTTCAACAAGGCTTCCCACCACGCTGCCGATACTGTCCGATACCGATCCTCCGCTCGTGTCGCTCGCCGACCTGACCTTATCGACAAGCAAGTATCCGGCAAACACGATAACCACGATGACGCTGACGACTATTCTCACTTTTTTCAAGCTTCCCATAAACACTCTCCCTTTTACGTTTACGCCTGATGAGGCGCGGATTGATTCGAGCTCAGAGACTCTTTATAGCGGAACGCAGCGTGTTTTCGATTTCGCCGATGTAATTCAGCGCGGTCTCCTCGCCCCTCAGAACTCTGAGCGCCCCGGACGCGAGCGCGCTCATCTCTTCCTCGCCGGGCAATATTTTCACAGGGGCGATGAAAGAGACATAAGACGTCAGCAATTCGACCAGCCTGCCGTAATTCGCGAGTCCTCCGGTGATGATGACGCGATCGACTTTGCCTTTGCACACGGCGGCCATTGAGCCGATATCCTTGGCTATCTGGTACGCGAACGCCGCGACGACCTTGCGCGCGAATTTGTCGCCGGAAGCCTCCCTTTCCTCTATCTCGCGCATATCCTTCGTTCCGAGGTACGAGAACACTCCCCCGTTCCCATTCACGGCGCGCAGCATCTCCTCTCGCGTATGTTTTCCCGAGTAACACTCGTCTATCAGCGAAAGGGCGGGAACGCCGCCGGCTCTATCGATGGAGAAAGTCCCCTCGTTCATGGCGTCGTAGACATCCACCACTCTGCCGTTTACATGAGCGCCGACGCTCACGCCGGTCCCCAGATGCGCCACTATAAACGCGACTTCCTCGTACCCGCGCCCCATCTCGGATGCCACCAGCCGAGCGACCGCCTTATGGTTGAGCGCGTGAAAATGGCACACTCTGTCCATGCCGGACAAACCCGACATCCGCGCCACAGGCGCCCATTCGTCGGTCGAAACCGGGTCTACGACATACGCTTTGCATCCGGAGACGGCGGCAAAATCCCCGGCAAGTATGGGGCCGAGATTCGAGGCGTGTTCCCCGTATTTGAAACTGCCGGCGTCGTCCATCAATCTCCGAGACACTTCGTACACACCGCCCCGCACCGGCGCGAGCAGCCCTCCCCTGCCAACCACGGCGTCAAAAGACTTTCCGTCCATTCCGTTCCGTTCCAGCGCCCGTAATATGAGTTCACGCCTGTACGGAATTTGATCCAGCAGCGACGCGTATCCCTCGAGGGAATCGACGCCGTGCGGCGCCAGTTCCTGAAAAACAGGGGCGTCGTCATGAAACGCGGCTATTTTCGTGGAAGTCGCTCCGGGATTGATGACCAGAATGTCGAACGGCATTCGTCATTACCTCCTCATACGAGATCGTCGTTATAACTCGCGAGATCGGGCGACCAGTTGTAGCGCACAAGCCTGTACTGCCCCCACTGGGCGGGATTCTCCCTGTATTCCACAAGATGCAGCGCGCAATGATCGAGCCCGAAACGAAATATATCACCCAACCCGATGCCGAACAGCGCCGATATCATACCCCACATAACCGCTCCGTGAGCGACCATGAGTATGCGCGAGCATTCGCCCGAATCTGCGATTATACGCTTCAAAGCGCGAATTCCGCGTTCGCTCGCCTGGAAAAAAGTCTCCCCTCCCGGAGCGGAGACTTTTGCCAGATCCAAGCCGCGTTCCCTGAATATATCCACATAGTTTTCTTTTATCTCATCCTTGGTAAGACCTTCCCATTCGCCCATATATATCTCGCGAATTTCCGGATCGTATTCCACGCGCGCGTGTTCGCCCTGCGAACCGGCCACTATGCGCGCGGTTTCGGCGGCGCGCGACAGGTCGCTTGAAATTATCCTGTCCATTTTTACGCGGCTCAGCGCCTTGCCTATCTTACGCGCCTGTTTTTCTCCCAATTTCGACAGCGGGTAATCGGAATGTCCGTATATATACGGTCCCTGGCCGGGAAATTCCGGCTTTCCGTGGCGAAGCATGAATATCCGCAATACGCCGCTCATAGTAAACACCTCTTCCGTGCGTCGCCGTCTCGCATAGTCAGTAGTTTACACCATTACAAAAGCCGTGTGAATACGAAACGGAAATAGCTCAGTATATTCCAAAACGGTATATAATATTTACAAACACTGAAACATATTCAATTTTCAAGGAGGCAAAAAAATGAGTGCGGGCGCAATCGAGTTCGAAAATGTGAAATTCGTGGCCAAGGCAAACGTTTATTTCGACGGCAAAGTGTTGAGTTACGCCTTTTTTACGCCGGACGGCAGCCGCAAAACGGCGGGCGTCATCTTCCCCGGGGAGTACGAATTCGGCACGGGCGACGCCGAGATAATGGAGGTGACGTCAGGCGAACTGGCGGCGCTTCTGCCAGGCAAAACCGAATGGGAAAAATTCCCCGCGGGACGTTCCTTCAATATCCCGGCAAACAGCAAATTCAAGTGCGGGAGCAAAGAAATTTCAGAGTACGTCTGTTCTTATATCAAGGCCTGAACATATCCTGACGCGCTATCGAGTCCCGTAAAAATGTATGTTGACGACGACGCCCATTTGACGGGTATTCCGCACGTTTTTACGATACTGTTCCGCGTACATATTCAATCTGATACAATAAACGAAGATATATTCATTACAAGAAGAGATAAGGGCAGGCTTTTATGGTTGACAAAACGATGATTCCAGCGGTTCTCGTAAATTCATTCGTCGGCGCTCTGTTAAGCGTCAGCAACGGCGTCAGCATTGCGGCCGAATTCGTGAAAAATGAAAGCGCGACCGGGGTGAAAGCGCCGGGGAGCAGGGCCGCCGCTTTCATAGGAATAGTCGGCGGCAAGAGCCACTGCACCGTGGCCCTGATGGCCGACATGACGGCTTTCGAGACCTACGTCGCCGCTTTTACGGGCGGAATGGTAAAAGCTGACCCGGACGACTCGATGTCCATGAGCGTGCTGGGCGAGATGACGAACATGGTCAGCGGGCGCGCGCTGATCTTCGCCGACATGCCCGGGCTCGACATAACGCCGCCGCAGCTCTTCTCGGGGGAAAATATCAAACTCTCCCCCACCGTCAAGGCGAAGGTCAAGAGTTTTACGCTGCCGTTCGATATAGGTAAAGGACGGATATATCTGGTCGTGTCGGTGTATTGAGACGGGCCTTGAGACGGGTATAAGCGAACAAATGTGAGATGATAGCTTTGGATAAAGCCGCCGGGCGGGTTCGGAGTCAACACGAACTCGCCCGGCGCTGTGTACTGGCGGTATTCTATTTTTTCAGCCAGTAATTGATGACGTTCGTCTTGGGCGGCAAGCGCAGCTTTCTGTCAAAACGAAGCTCCCCTTTGCCTTGGCGTATTTCCCTGGTGTATTTTGACTTGAAGCTCGCGTTT
>JAITAT010000047.1 GCA_031283975.1 Synergistaceae bacterium | reverse complement strand
CGACCGCGGCGAAAGCCACGTACTTCCTGTTGGCCTGCGATTCGCCGGCAAACGCGCTCAACAAATCGTCCTGTGTTTTTGACATTGAAAAACCTCCCCTTGTATCGAATGAGCCGATTAAATCGCCAAGGCAAAACTCGGCGAATCAGCCTATAAATAAGCGGCCGTCAGGCCGCTTATTTATAATGATTTTAATTTATATTAATTTCCGATATCTGTCAAGCGTTTATCTGTAACCCAAATCCTCACTTTTCCTCTTTTTTCACCTCGGGGAATTTTACGTTGGGATCGCGGGCCAGTATCCTGTTCTTCACATGCAGTAACCTGCGGTCATCCGGTGGGTGGGAGTTGAAGCCGGAGGGTTCGAGTTTTCCGCCTTGAAGCGACAGGAGTTCTAAAGAGGTGTATATGCCTGTGGGGTCCTTTCCGCCCTTGAAAGCGAGATCGACCGCGAAATCATCGGCCTCGACCTCTTTTTCCCTGCTGAAACCGGCGCTGGCGAGATTCGAGCCGAGCCCCACGGCTATCTCGCCGGCCGTGCCCCCGCCTATTGCCTTGCCCAGCAGCAGCGAGACGAGCCCCACCCCGATCGACGATTTTACCGCCGCCTCGTAATGTTTCAGTTTCACATGCCCGGCCTCGTGCGAGAGGACGCCGAATATCTCCTCCTCGCGATAGAGAAGCGCCATCAACCCGGTAGTGACCGTGACCGACTTTCCTGACTTCACCCAAGCGTTCGGAGCCTTGTTGTTTTCTATGCTCAGCGGAAGCGGCTCCATCTCGGCCAGTTTCGACACGTCATGCCACGCCTGGCGAACCATGGCCTCACTGACGGCCGCCTCGGACGCGGCGCGGAACCCCGGTGCGGCAAAAACCGCCAGCAATACGACCGCGATGAACTTCTTCACTGAAATCACCCCTTTGTGATTTTTTAACAACATTATATTGCCGGATATGATATCATTCAATACCGCGTGAGCGAATGCGTGTTTGTCACATTGTTCTGGCGTTTTATTTTCCCCTGTGTTAATATTACCGCGCTTTACATAGTTGCGGTAAACATGAATTACGCAAGGGGGATAAAAGGTGTCGTCTCCGGCTTATCTGGTTCTTGAAAATTCGATGACGTTCGAGGGCGGATCGTTCGGCCGCCGTCCCGAGGAGGGCGGAACCGTCGGCGAGGTGGTGTTCACCACGGGGATGACCGGATACCTCGAAACCCTGACCGATCCCAGCTATTACGGACAGATAATAGTTCAGACGTTTCCCATGATCGGAAATTACGGCGTGATCGGCCCCGATTTTGAAAGCGCGCGCGTACAGCCGCGCGGTTATGTCGTGCGCGAGTGGTGCCGCAATCCGTCGAATTTCAGGTCGGAGGGCGATCTGGACTCGTTCCTCAGACGCGAGGGCGTCGTGGGAATATGCGGCGTGGACACCCGAGCGATAACCAGGATAATAAGGGAGCGCGGGGTCATGAACGGCGTTATCGTCGCGGATCCCATGGACGCCGACATGGACGAAGTCAAAAAATTTACGATAAAAGACTCCGTCGCGGGCGTATCGGTAAAGGCGCCCGTCGTGGTGAAGCCCGGCGGGGAGACGCTCTACCGGGTCGTCCTGTGGGACTTCGGAGCAAAGGGGAACATCGCGAAATCGCTCGCCGCGCGCGGCTGCGAGGTCACTCTGGTTCCGCACGATTACAGCGCCGAACGTATAGCGGACATGCGTCCCGACGGCGTGATGCTCTGCAACGGGCCCGGCGACCCGGCCGACAATCCCGGCGTCATAGAGGAATTGAGAAAATTCACGCAAACCGGCGTTCCGATATTCGGCATCTGCCTGGGGCACCAGCTCCTGGCGCTCGCGATGGGCGCGCGGACGCTCCGTCTCAAGTACGGGCACAGAGGCGCCAACCAGCCGGTTCGCGACATGAAAACGGGCTCGCTCCACATAACCACGCAAAATCACGGCTACACGGTCGCCCATGAGAGTATGCCGGACGCCGTGGCTGAGATGCGTTACGCAAACGCCAACGACGGCACATGCGAGGGCATGGACTATAAAAACATTCCGGCATTCACGGTGCAGTTCCACCCCGAAGCGTCCGCCGGGCCGCTCGATACGGAATTTCTGTTCGGGCGTTTCATCGGCATGATGAAGGAACGCAAACATGCCTAAAAACAAAAACATCCGCAAGACACTCGTCATAGGCTCGGGCCCGATAGTGATAGGACAAGCCGCCGAGTTCGACTACGCCGGCACTCAGGCCTGCCGCGCCCTTAAAGAGGACGGCATATCCATAGTGCTGGTGAATTCCAACCCGGCCACGATAATGACCGACACGGCGATGGCCGGCTCCGTGTACATAGAACCGCTGACCGCCGGCACGCTCAAAAGGAGAATATTGAAGGAAAAACCGGACAGCGTGCTGCCCACGCTCGGCGGTCAGACGGGGCTTAACCTCGCGATGAAGCTCGCGCGCGAGGGCTTTTTTGAAAACAACGGCATAACGCTTCTCGGAGCGCGTCCCGAGACCATAGACAGGGCGGAGGACAGAAGGCTGTTCAAGGAGACGATGGAGCGCATAGGCCAGCCCGTCATACCGTCCGACGTGGTGAGCGCCGTCGGCGAGGCGGTCAAATTCGCCGAGTCGATAGGTTATCCCGTCATAGTTCGCCCCGCTTTCACCCTCGGCGGAACCGGGGGCGGCATAGCGTCGTGCGAGGAGGAACTGCGCGGCACCGCGCTCGTCGGGCTGAAATTCTCGCCGATAGGGCAGATACTCGTCGAAAAATCGGTTGCGGGGTGGAAGGAGATAGAGTACGAGGTCATGCGCGACTCGGTCGGAAATTGCATCACCGTGTGCAGCATGGAAAACCTCGATCCCGTGGGCATTCACACCGGCGACAGCATAGTCGTCGCCCCGGCTCTCACACTGTCCGACAAGGAATATCAGATGCTTCGCACGGCCGCGCTCGATATAATCCGCGAACTGGAGATAGAGGGCGGCTGCAACTGTCAGTTCGCGCTCAACCCCGACAGCTTCGAATACGCCGTCATAGAGGTGAACCCCAGGGTTTCGCGTTCGTCCGCGCTTGCCTCCAAAGCCACGGGCTACCCGATAGCCAAGGTCGCGGCGAAGATAGCCATAGGCTACAGGCTCGACGAAATACCGAACGCCGTCACGGGCAAGACGTGCGCCTGCTTCGAGCCCGCCATCGACTACGTTGCGGTCAAATTCCCAAAGTGGCCCTTCGACAAGTTCGCCTCCGCGCCCCGGACGCTCGGCACCCAGATGAAAGCCACGGGCGAGGTTATGGCGCTCGCGGACAATTTCGAGGCGGCTCTGATGAAAGCTATACGCGGGGCCGAGATTCATCAGCAGACCCTTTACCTCTCCAAACTGGAACGCGCGGGCGACGGCGAACTGAAATCCGCCATAGCGTCTCCCACCGACGAACGGATATTTCAGGTGTTCGAACTCCTGAGAAGGGGCGTTTCATGCGACGAAATTTTCGATATCACGAAGATCGACCGCTGGTTCCTCTATAAACTCAAAAACCTGGCGGATTTCGAGGAACGCTTGCGCTCGGGCGGCCTGGACGACGAATCGTACAGGGAGGGCAAACGCCTCGGCTATCCCGACGCCGTACTCGAAAAGATATCCGGTTCCCCCGTCAAACGTCACATACCGGCCTCCTACAAGATGGTCGACACCTGCGCGGGCGAATTCGCGGCGCGCACGCCGTATTTTTACGCCACTCGCGGCGAAAACGAGGCCGCCGAGTTCATCGGAACTTCCGTAAACTACAAAAAGGGAACCGTGGTGGTTTTGGGCTCCGGCCCGATTCGGATAGGGCAGGGCATAGAGTTCGACTATTCCAGCGTCCATTGCGTGTGGGCGCTCAAAAAACAGGGTTACGAGGTCGCGATAATCAACAACAACCCCGAGACCGTCTCCACCGACTTCGACACCGCCGACAGGCTTTACTTCGAGCCGCTGACGCCGGAGGACGTGGGCGACATCCTGCTCCTCGAACAGCCCGTCGGCGTCGTGGCGGCATACGGCGGGCAGACAGCGATCAAGCTCGCCAGATACCTGAGCGAGAACAACTGGCGCATCCTCGGGACGTCGTTCGACAGCATAGACCTCGCCGAGGACCGCAAGCGCTTCGACGCGCTGCTCGAAAGACTGGGAATACTGCGGCCCGAGGGCGGCACGGCTTTCTCGGTCGAGGAAGCCGCCGCCGTTGCCGCGCGTCTCGGCTATCCCGTGCTGGTGCGCCCGTCCTATGTTCTGGGAGGCCAGAACATGAGCATCGCCTTTTCCGAGGAAGACCTGCGCGAGTTCATGGGGATAATACTGAGCGGCGACGTCTACGGCCCGGTGCTGATAGACAAGTACCTGCGCGGCATCGAGATAGAGGTCGACGCGATATGCGACGGCGAGGACATACTGATACCAGGCATAATGGAGCATGTTGAGCGCACCGGCATACATTCCGGGGACTCGATAGCGGTCTACCCGGCCATCAACGTCACCGACGGCCTTATAGAAAAAATCGTGGGGCACACGCGCGATATCGCGCTCTCGATGAACACCCTCGGACTGGTCAACGTCCAGTACATCGTGCAGGGCGAGGAATTGTACGTGATAGAGGTCAACCCCAGGGCCTCGCGCACGGTGCCTTACATAAGCAAGGTTACGGGCATTCCGATGGTGGATCTCGCCACCAGGGCCATGCTCGGCGAAAAATTGAGCGGAATGGGATACGGAACGGGGTTATACCCCCCGGCGCCGTATACGGCGGTCAAAGTGCCGGTCTTTTCGTTCGAGAAGCTTCACGGGGTCGACACTCACCTCGGCCCCGAGATGAAGTCCACCGGAGAGGTGATGGGAATAGGCAAGACGCTGGAGGAGGCCATGTACAAGGGACTTCTCGCCGCGGGGTACAATATGGGGCTCGGCGGCGGCGTACTCTTTACCGTCCGCGACAGCGACAAGCCCGAAATAGTGGACGTGGCTAAAAAGTACGCGACGCTCGGCTTTCATCTCTACGCCACGAAAGGCACGGCCAAAGTGCTTGCCCGCGCCGGGCTTCCGGCGATGATCATACATAAGATAGGCGAGGCGTCCGACAACGTTGCCACGCTCATCGAGGACGGCAAGGTGGCGTTCATCGTGTCGACCTCGGGCCGGGGGCGCGACCCCGCGCGCGAGAGCGTGAGGTTCCGCTCGCTCGCGGTCAGGCTCGGCATACCGTGTCTTACGTCCATAGACACCGCGACCGCCGTCGCCGACTGTCTCCGGAGCCGCTACTGCGAGGACAACACCGAGATGGTCGATATAGCGAACATGAGACGTTCCAAACGCACCATCCGTTTCTGCAAGATGCACAGCTGCGGCAAGGACGACCTGTATTTCGACGGATTCGATCAGGAGATAGCCTCTCCCGAGTCGCTCTCTATAATGCTGGGGGACAGGCACTTCGGCGTCGGAGGCTACGGTGTGGTGATGATAAACCCGTCCGACGTGGCGGACGCATACATGAGACTCTTCAACACGGACGGCAGCGAGGGTCTGATGAGCGCGTCAGCCGTCGCCTGCACGGGGAAATATCTCTTCGAGAGCGGACGGACCGGCGGGCGTAAGGATATGGTCATCGACACACAGAGCGGAACGAGACGGATACGTGTCCTGACCCGGCACGGCGAGGTGATATCCGGCGAGGTGAACCTCGGCGTCCCGCTGTTTGAACCGTCCGCGATCCCCGTGAACCTGCGCGGCGAAAAGGTCATGGGGCGCGTCGTCGATATAGGCGGAGATACGTTCTGCGTAACGTGCGTCTCGATGGGCAGCCCGCACTGCGTGATATTCTGCGACGACCTCGAACGCCTCGATATCGGCAGAATAGGGCCCCTGGTGGAGTGCGCGCCTATTTTCCCCAAACGCTCGAACGTCGAGTTCGTCCGCATCGTCGACGAGGGAACGCTGTCGATGCGCGTGTGGGAGCGCGGCGACGGCGAGACCGTGGCGAGCGGAAGCGGAGCCTGCGCCGCCGTCGTGGCCGCCGTCGAAAATGGATTCTGCGAGCGCCGCGGCCCTAAAAGGGTCATACAAAACGGCGGGGACATGATGGTCGACTATTCGGGCGGCGAGGTCATACTGCACTGCAAAGTCCGCAAGGCGTTCGAGGGAACCGTCGATATCTGATCGCGGGGAATACAGCATACACACAGGAACGCCCCCCGTTCAAAATCATCCCCTCTTCAGCGGAGTCAAAATTAAGAGGGCGCGGGGAGCAAGCTCCCTGCCGGGTTCGGGCAGCGCCCGAGGTTTTTTGCCCGCGGATCTGGATAAAATTGTCTGATGACGCGGCCGCCTTATTTCGCTAAAATATACGAATCATTTATTTTAAGGCGGGAGAAAACTCGTGAGATACGATCCTTTTTTGTACAGGTACCCTTCCGGAAGAAACGTCGTCTACGCCTCGCGCGGCATGGCGGCGACGTCTGACCCGCTGGCCGCCGGGGCGGGCGTCGATATCCTCAAAAAGGGCGGCAACGCGGTAGACGCCGCCATCGCGGCGGCGGCCGTTCTGACGGTCGTCGAGCCCATGTCGAACGGGCTGGGCAGCGACGCGCTGGCCCTTGTCTGGCACGAGGGCAAATTACGCGGCATAAACGCCTGCGGGCCGGCGCCCCTGTCGTATGGAATAGACGCTTTCGCGAAACGCGGAATGGGGAAAATACCGACTTACGGTTGGGGCGCCTCCACAGTCCCGGGAGCGCCCGGCATGTGGGCGGAACTGTCGTCGCGTATGGGGCGGCTGAGCCTCGCCGATACGCTTGCGCCGGCGATAGAATACGCCCGCGGCGGTTTCGCCGTCCCGGTAAACATATCGCGCCTATGGAAGAGAACGATCAAAACATTTGCCGGACTCGGCGGAGAAACGCACGCGGGGTGGTTCGAGACGTTCTGCCCCGGCGGGCGCGCGCCTGAACCGGGCGAAATTTTCAGGCTGCCGGCGATGTCACTGACGCTGGAAGCCATTGCCGAAACAAGCGCGAGATCGTTTTACACCGGTGAAACCGCCCGGAAGATAGTCGATTTTTCGAGGGCGACGGGCGGTTTTTTCTCGGAGGACGATTTCGCGTCGTTTCGGCCCGAATGGGTCGAACCCATAAGCATCAACTACAAAGGATTCGACGTGTGGGAGATACCGCCCAACAGTCAGGGAATAGTGGCGCTGATGGCTTTGGGGCTGATGCGGGATTTCGATTTTTCGGGACACGACGATCCTGCCGTCATCCACAAACAGATAGAAGCCGTCAAGATTAGCTTCGCGGACGCGAAACGCTATGTCGCCGACCCAAGGTTCGCGAAGGTTCCCGTGGACGAAACGCTGTCCGGGGAATATCTCGCCCGCCGGAGATCGGAGATTGGAAATGACGCCGCGCTCCGCAATCACGGCGATCCTTACTCCGGGGGAACGGTTTATCTTTGTACGGCGGACGGCGAGGGCAATATGGTATCGTACATACAGAGCAACTTCAGGGGTACCGGCGCGGGAGTGGTTCCGCCCGGCACAGGCGTCTCCCTCAACAACCGCGCGCTCTGTTTCGAGCTCGATCCCGGCCACCCTAACGCCCTGGAAGGCGGCAAACGCCCGTACAACACGATAATTCCCGGTTTCATCACGAAAGGCGGAGAGCCGATAGGCCCTTTCGGCGTAATGGGCGCTTATATGCAGCCGCAGGGGCACTTGCAGGTCGTGATGAATTGCGTCGATTTCGGGATGAATCCGCAGGAGGCGCTCGACGCCCCGAGGTGGCAGTGGACGGGAGGCATGGACGTGTCGTTCGAGCCTGGGTTCAACGGGGGCGTAATTCAAAAATTGGAACGGATGGGGCACTCGGTCTCCATAGCGGCCGACCCGTATGAGTTCGGGCGGGGCGAGATTATCTGGAAAACCGGCTCGGGAACCTTCGCCGGCGCCGCCGAACCGAGGGCGGACGGCTGCGTGTCAGCGTGGTGAGCGTTCGGCGCGCGTCAATCAGCG
>JAITAT010000044.1 GCA_031283975.1 Synergistaceae bacterium | reverse complement strand
TTCGTCCGACGTGCTCCATCAGTTGGACAAATTGTCCTCGCCCTCAAGTCAGGGTAACAGAGCCAGTAAACTCATAATTTGACGTCAAACCCAATTTTTAAATCCGTGGGGTCCGCGGCTTGAGCGGGAAAATTCCGCGTTTATGGCTGGCGCTCGCAAGACGCAACAGGTGGGTGGCGTTGGTGGATTTGTGTACGCTGGCCTTTGCCGTGTATATAAGTTTCGCGTTGCGTCTCACGCTTTTGATCTCGCCGAATTTCCGCAACGATTTGATACTCGCGGCGATAGTCTTTCCCGTCTGTGTGACGTTCGTGATGCGAAACGCCGGCATTTACCGCATTTATTGGCCGCAGGCCAGCGTGGAGGAATACGCCCGGATGACGCGGGCTTATCTGTGGGGGTGCGCGCTGTTCTGGTGCGTGAATTTTTTCCTGTTTTCGCTGAAGTCGCTGGTGGTTCCCAGGACATCGCTTGCCATAGCTTTTTTGGGAGGACTCGTTTTTATCGGGGTCATTCGCGCGTCCTGGCGTCTTGCGGAATTTTACGCCTCTTCCGCCAACGCGCGGCAGGTGGAAGCGAAAAGAACGATAATCATCGGAGCGGGCGAGGCCGGAGCGTTTCTCGCCCGCGACCTTTTGAGAAACGGCTCGTCGTTTTCCCCGATAGGTTTTATAGACTCCGATCCGCAAAAGCGCGGCAAGGTCATAGCCGGCCTTCCGGTGCTAGGCGGCGACGATGAACTGGTCCGAGTCTGCGCCGAAAACGGGGTTCGGATTGCGCTGATAGCCATACCGTCGGCCAGTGGAACCCGCGTGCGCAAATATCTCGATTCGCTGGCTTCCATCAACGTCGAAGTGCGGGTACTGCCCAGTATGCGAGAGATCGCCGGGGGCGGGGTGGAAGTCGGCAGCCTAAGGTCCGTCCAGCTTCAGGACTTGCTGCGCAGGGAACCGATACATCTCGACGAGGCAAGGATATCCTCCGTCATCCGCGGCAGGAAAATCCTTGTGACAGGGGCCGGAGGCTCCATCGGCGCCGAAATATGCGCCCAGATAACGAAACACAAGCCAGGGGAGTTGCTGTTACTGGGTCACGGAGAACAGTCCATTTACAACCTGATGCAAAACCTGCCGGAATTGGGCGCCGGCGTGCCCTATAGGCCAATAATAGCTGATATCGCGGACGCGGCTGCCGTCGAGCGCGTTTTTGCGGAACACCGGCCTGAAATTGTCTTCCACGCGGGCGCTCACAAACATGTCCCTCTGATGGAGGAAAACCCGAGGGAAGCGCTCCGCGTCAACGCCTTCGGCACATGGACGGCGGCGGATATTGCCGGAAATTACGGAGCGGAGCGGTTCATACTGATCTCGACAGACAAGGCCGTACACCCGTCGAGCGTCATGGGCGCGACGAAGCGCGTCGCTGAACGCCTGCTGCGCGGCGCGCAGGCCGTTCATCCTTCCGTCGGATATATAGCGGTGAGATTCGGCAACGTCCTCGGCAGCAGAGGAAGCGTCGTCCCGCTGTTCGAAAAGCAGATAATGCGCGGCGGGCCGGTAACTGTGACGCATCCTGACATGCGCAGATATTTCATGCTCATCCCCGAGGCTGTCAGTCTCGTTTTACAGGCGGCGTCGATGGGGCGCGGAGGAGAGATGTACGTCCTCGACATGGGCGAACCGGTGAATATCGCCGAGATGGCTGAAACGCTGATAAGGCTCCACGGCCGCGAGCCTCATACGGAAGTGAAAATAGAGTTCACCGGGGTTCGCCGGGGAGAAAAACTGTTCGAGGAGCTGTTTTACGATCCGGCCCACGTCGATACCACAAGCCACGAAAAAATCTTTCTGTCAAAATTGAGCGAGGAGAACGGCGGACTGATAGATGAAGTGAGGGCGATTCTGAACTCGAACGCGGAGGATGAGGAGTTGCGAAGCGCAATCTTTTCACTGGCCGGAACCTCCGACTACCGCCTGGGATAACGCCGATTGTTCCCGCGCGCTACGTTCCAATTCTTCTGTTCAACATGGCATCGGAGTCAATACCGAGACAAGGGAACGGCCGTTTCGTTGACAACGCGCGAACGGCAATGCTATTATCGTCCCGATAAAGTTGAGGAGAAACGCCGATCGATTGTGATTATGTCATTGGGTTAAGTCAGCGTTTCTGATTATATCATCGGAAGTGACCATCGTGGACAAACGCGCAACACTGAGAGACATCGCCGAAAGGGCGGGTGTTTCGGCCGTCACGGTACACAAGGTACTTTATTCCAAAGATGGAGTCGGCGAGGACACTAGGAAACGAGTGCTCGGCATAGCTGGCGATATGGATTATTCGGTGAATGTGGCCGCTTCGTCGCTGAAGCGCAAAGCCGTTCACATAGCGGTTATTCTTCGCGGCAGGTCAAACCCTCAAAACTTTTTCTTCCATAAAATGTGGGACGGTATAGACAGAGCGGAACATAATCTTCGCGATTATCGCGTCAGGATAACACGAATCGAGTGCGAAGATAACTGGGAGAACCAGGACGAAATACTGCGCGAATTGGCCCGCGGTCAGAACGTAGACGGAGCGATACTCCACTGTTGGGACGAAACCAAACTTGACGACGCGATAAACGGGCTATTTGAGAAAGGGATCCCGGTCGTCACGACGAACTCCGACGCTCCCGGCTCAAAGCGCGTCGCGTGCGTGAGCGCCTCCAACGAGAAAGTTGGCAGCCTGGCGGCTGAAGTGCTTTCGAGGATGTCACATTACGGAGGCCGGGCTATAGTGGCTGGAGGAACGAGCCTTGCTGAAAACCTCACGGCAAACCGCAGGGGTTTTACGTCGTACATCCAATCGGCCCGTCCTGAAACCACTGTCACTTCGATATATAACTATTACGAAGATCAGTCGCCCTTCTCGGACGAAATCAAAACGACGCTCGAAAGAACCCCCGACATATCGGGAATATACGCCATCACCGCCCGGGCCACCTATATAGTGTGTGACGTGGTTCGTAATCTCGGAATATCGGGAAGGATCAAAATCGTCGGAAGCGATGTGTTCGAGGAAATGAAACCGTTTTTCGACGACGGCACGCTGCACGCGTCCATCTGGAAAGACCAGCAGTCACAGGCCGAACGCGCCGTAACGCTGCTCTACCAATACTTGTCGGGCCGCCCCATGTATGTGGAACCGATAAGGCTGGGAATAATAATGAAAAATAATTTCGAGGACTATCTCTGAAGGGGCGGCAGCGTCTCGTTCATACTTCCGGTGCGGTATCCCATCAAATCCAGTGAAGCGTAGGCAAAACCGATATCTTTGAACCGCTCGTACACCCGCTCGCGGGTGGTCTTGTCCATGAACAGGCCGAAGCCGGACTCGTCGGTTTCTATGCGGGCGACTTCTCCATGATGTCTCACCCGTACCTGTCTGAACCCGAGGTCGAGCAGTACCTGCTCGGCCCTGTCGACCATCCCGAGCCGCTCCTCGGTTATCGTCTCGCCGTAGGGAAAACGGGACGCCAGGCAAGCGAACGATTGTTTGTCCCATGTCGGAAGGGCAAGTTCGCGCGAAAGTTCGCGTATCTCTTTCTTGTTCAGTTCGGCGTATCTCAGCGGGCTTTTCACGCCCAGTTCGGCAACCGCCGTCAATCCGGGACGGTAATCGCCGTTGTCGTCCATGTTCGACCCTTCGGCCACATTCGCGATTCCGCGTTCGCGGGCAACGGCCCAGATTTTGTGAAACAGCTCGTTCTTGCAAAGGTAACATCTGTTGGGCGGGTTTTGCCGGAAGCCTTCGATGTCGAGTTCCTCGGAATCGCAGACGACGTGAGTTATGTTTCTTTGCGCGCAGAAGGTCTCGGCCTCGCGAAGTTCGCGCTCGGGGAACGAACACGAACGCGCCGTGACCGCGATCGCACGGTCTCCAAGTACGCTGTGCGCCGTTTCCAGCAGAAACGTCGAGTCGACCCCCCCGGAAAAGGCCACTGCCACGCTTCCAAGCGATTTTATGTAATTTTTTAAATTTTCGTGCTTTTCGCGGATATTCATTCTATACAGCGACGCCTCCGTGTTCATACGTTTTGACGTCCCCTCTGCTCACCACGATTTCATAACCGGCTAGCCTCACGCGTGTATCGAGACAATTGCGGCATTCGGCGGCCTCGTCGCCCGTGCATATTTTGTTGTCGTAAAGAAGATAGTATTTTCGCACCGACGTTGGAGACAGATTCGGCATGACCACGTTCGCGCCGGCCGCCAATCCGCGTTCACGCCCGTCCGGGGCTATCGTTCCGAGCGCGGTCGTGGCCGGGATGAGCGCATACGGAAACATCAAGCGAAGTATCGCCACCAGACGAAGGCACAACTCCGCGGAACCGCTGTGGAAATTCCTGAACGGCGTATCGGCGTGCGTTATATAGGGTCCAATCCCGATCATCGCCGGCTGCAGCTCCCGCAAAAAGCGCAGGTCGGCGATGATGTTTTCGGTCGTCTGAAACGGCGAATT
>JAITAT010000020.1 GCA_031283975.1 Synergistaceae bacterium | reverse complement strand
ACCTCCAGCGGATCGCCCTCCGGCCCCACCACTGTCGAGTGCAGGTATTGAAACAAGTTTCCCTTGGGGTTCGCTATAAAGTCGTCGAACTGTCCGGGGAAGTGTTTCCACAATGTGTGGACTATGCCCAGAACCTGGTAGCACTCGGCAAGCGTGTTCACAATCACGCGGAGCGCCAGAAGGTCGTATATCTGGTCGAGCGACAGGTTTTTGCGGTTCATCTTCTCGTAAATGCTGTAATAGTGCTTGGGTCTGCCCAGAATCTCGGTCTGCACGCCCTCCTCCGAGAGGCACTCTCGCAAAATCTCCATGCCTCTTTTTATCACCTGTTCGCTCTCGGGGAGTTTTTTGCGCACGCGGCGCCTTATGTCGTAATACGTCTCCGGATCTATCACCTTGAAGGACATGTCCTCGAGTTCGCGCTTTATGTGATAGATGCCCAGCCTGTGGGCCAGCGGGGCGTATATTTCGAGCGTCTCGTTGGCTATGGCTATCTGCTTCTCGCGCTTGTGCCCCGTTATCGTACTCATATTGTGGAGACGGTCGGCCAGTTTTATCAGCACGACGCGGATGTCCTTCGCCATGACGAGAAACATCTTGCGCAGGTTTTCAGCCTGATATTCCTCGACGTTCCTGAATTGTATCTTGCCGAGTTTCGTAACGCCGTCCACCAGCGTGAGCACGTCGTTGCCGAACTTCGCCCCCAGCGTTTCAGGCGTTATGTCCGTGTCCTCTATCACGTCGTGAAGCAGAGCCGCTATGAGCGTCTGCACGTCGAGCTGCATATCCGAGAGCGCGCTCGCGGCGCCGAGCGCGTGAACTATATACGGGTCGTCGTTGTAGCGGAGCTGCGCTCCGTGGCTTTCGGCCGCGTAGACAAAGGCGTCGCCCATCTGCGTGAGGTCGTCTTTCTGGAGGTAGCGCGACGCCCGCCACCACAGTTCCTGCCACGCCATACGCACGCTCGATACTTTCTGCTCCTCGGGGATCATGTCGGCGTAGCTCTCCATCAGCGCCCGCAACGAGCGGTCGACGCTGTGGATCGGAAGCGCCGCCTGATGTTGTTCGGCGGAATTCATCGCGCCGCTTTTTTCGTTCATAGCGTCACGCCGCTCTCACCACGATCTTTTCGAGAACGAACTGGAGGCTTTCGAGGTTTCTCCAAAAATTCACCCTCGGGCGGTATATCCATCCCAACGGCGAACAGCCGTCCGTCAGGAGGTGTTCGCCCGAGAAACCCAGCAGTTCCCGCCCGTCGACGAATATTTTCACATGTTTGCCGTTTTTCCCCAGCGGTTCGGCGCATATATCCCCGCTGTGAGCGCAGAACAGTTTCGGATGGGGGTTGTCCACCCCGAACGGCCCCAGGCATTCCGCGTCCTTCCATGACGGGAGATCCAAATCCGCGGGAGACCAGTGGAGAATGTTTTCTTTCTCGCTCACACGTTCCGCTTTCGACAATACGTCCTCCAGCTTGTCGCGCACCTCGTCCCATTTCGCGGACTCCACGCTGAAACCCGCCGCCATGCGGTGTCCGCCCCAGTTTGAAAAATCGCCCGATATGGATGAAAGTATGGCTTCCGCGTCGACGCCCGGAGGCACCCTGAGCGTCCCGCGTATCATGGAAGGGCGCGCCGGGGCCGCCAGAACGACGGGCGCGTCCCGCGCGCAGCAGACCTGGCTCGCCACGCTCGAAAGAACGCCGGCAGGCCAGTCTTCGCCATACATCACATGCTTGTAGCCGGATTCCCTGAAAGTCCTTTCGACGTCGCTCATTATCTTCGCAGAGAGGTCGCGGCGGTGTTTGTTGAGGGATATCAGGTGCTGTACGTCTTTTTCGATCTCGCTCTTGGGAAAGAATATACTCATGGACTTGTCGGCGATCTCCAAGCGTCCCGCCGCGTTGAGACACGGGATGAGGCGCATCGACAGAGCGTCCGTGTCCAGGGACTGGTTTTCGAGTTCGACGCCGCGCATCAGCGCGCGAAGACCCGGCCTTGGGTTCGCGCGCATAACTTCCAGCCCTTCGCGAACTATGGCCCTGTTTACCGGACTCGACATCGGAACGCAGTCGGCAACGGTAGCGAGGGCGGGAAGATCCAGGCTGCCGAGAAGCCATTCGCGCGGCGCGAGTTCGTTCTTCCACGCCCAACTCCACACGACTCCCGCGGCGCACAGGCCGCGCGCTATGTCGTTTCCCTCCACATGCGGATTGATGAGCGCGTTTCCCTCCGCCACGGCGCCGCGGGCGAGATGATGGTCGAATATGAGAAGGGGGATTCCGTATTTTTTCGCCATCCCAGCCGCTTCGATATTCTGCGTTCCGCAGTCCACCACCACCAGCAGGTCGCATTTGCGCCGCGATTCGGCTATAGCTTTGACGACTTCCGGGTGAAAGCCATAGCCCTGATTGTATCTGTGCGGAATATAATACCTGACCCTCGCCCCGCGCAGCATCGCGAGTTCGAGCATGAACGTCGTGGCCGAGATTCCGTCCACGTCGTAGTCCCCGTAGACGACTATGCTGCTGTCCTCCGAAACCGACGACCATAACGCCGCCGCCGCGCCCGAAGCCGCGCCGAGGTCGACGTGTTCCATCCAGCCGCAGAGATCCGGTTTTACCCACCTTTTGACGTCCGCCCCGCACGCGCCCGGTTTTACCCCGCGCATCGACAGAAGCGACGCCGTGAGCAGAGAACAGCACGCTTCTTCAGCCACAGTGCGAATGAAGCCGTCCGGTTCCCAGACGTGTAATTTTTCCTCGGGACAGGAGGGGATCAAACCGTGAAAGTCTCCTTTTTCTCGTCGTCCTTCAGAACACAGCTTTCGGAAGTTTTCGCCGTTTCGGGGGACGCCGCCAAATCGGACGCGCCTTTCTCCGTTTCATCAGAAAGCCCGAAAGCTGACGGCGAGCGAGCCTCCCCCGCTTCCGTCTTCTCTCCGCCCGAGAAAAAAGAACCGAATAAATTTTTGAGAAATGACGGGGCGCTTTCCCCGGTTTTTTTATTTTCCGGCTCGGCGGGCGTTTGAACTATCGCGGCGGGCGTCTCGTCCTCCTGAGGCGTTTTTTTATAAGATTCGTATTCGGGGGTTTTAGCGGGTGTCCGGGCTTGAAAATCGGTGTTTTCACCTATGCGCCGCAACGCGGTCAGCAATGATTTTTTTTCTTCCTCGAGTTCGGCTATTCTCTTTGCCGTCTCGCGGTTTTTCTTTCTATTAGCGGCGTACAACTCGAATGACGCCGCCACCGAAAAAAGCCACATCAAAACGGCCCCGGCGGCGAACAAAAGTATCTCCCATATTCCCTGCGGAAAGTCACGCTTGAGGTTCAAAAAACTCACCGTTATTGCGCCGGTATTCGAGAACGCATATATCGCCGATAACAAAATCGCAACGACTATTCCCAGGAGGTAGCTTCTCATTGGCACCGCACTTCCTTTCTCGATATCAATTTCGATTATAGCACAAAGAGAGTCCACAATCCTCAAAACACAGGATCAAAACACCGTTGACATCCCTCATATTATCAATTATAATTCGACATACAACGAAATGTGATTGACGAAGAAACGAACGCGAGGAGGAAAAATATAAATGAAACGTCGTTTGAGAATAGAAAATTTGGAGTGTTCGGGGTGCGCGGCGAAGATGGAGGATTTGATGCTCAGGATTCCCGGCGTTACAACCGCTTCCATCAATATGTCGGATGGAATTTTAACCCTGGATTGCGACGGCGACGTCGCTATCGAAACGTTGAGAGAACTGACGAGATCCGTCGAACCCGACGTGACCGTGTCGCCGGCGGACGACGCTCCGCGCGGGGTTCCCGCCGATGACGGGCGGGACGAGACAAAACACGAAGCGATCTCTCTGGTCATCGCGGCGGCCGTTTTCGCGGCGGCGTTTTTTCTGGGTCATCCGGCGGCTTACGCGGCGGCTTACGCGGTCGCCGCGTATCCCGTGCTGAGATCCGCCGCTAAGACTTTTTGGGCGGGCAATTACCTGAACGAGTTCACTCTGATGAGCTTCGCCTCCCTGGCCGCCATAGCCATTGACAAATTCCCCGAGGCGGTGAGCGTCATGCTCTTTTACAGAGTGGGCGAATTTTTGCAGGAACGCGCCGCCAGCAATTCGCGCCGCTCCATAAAAGCTCTCGCGGCGAGCAAGCCGGCCTTCGCGAGACTGCGCAGGGGCGGAGCGGAGGAAATGACGTCTCCCGAACTCGTCCGCGAGGGCGACATAGTGATAATCAGGCCCGGCGAAAAAATTCCCGTGGACGGCGAGGTCATCGAAGGCGTTTCCAGCGCCGACATGTCGAGTCTGACCGGGGAATCGGAGCCGGTCGTTCTTTCGGCCGGCGACAGAGCATTCGGAGGCGCGCTGAATATCGGCGGATTGATCGCAGTCAGGTCGTCCGGCGATTTCGAGGATTCCACCGTGGCGCGAATAATGGACATGGTCGAGAACGCTATCTCGAAAAAATCGAAAACGGAGCGGTTTATAACGGCGTTCGCGCGGTATTACACGCCCGCCGTCGTCTCCCTGGCCGCGGTCGTGGCCGTCGTCCCTCCCCTGCTTGGTTTCGGCGGCTTTTCGGCCTGGCTCTACAAAGCGCTCGTGATGCTCGTCATATCCTGCCCCTGCGCGCTGGTCATATCCATCCCGCTGGGATATTTCGGGGGAATCGGGGCCGCCTCGCGCAGAGGAATTCTTGTAAAAGGCGGCGGGGTCTTCGACGCGGTCACGAACGTCAAAAAGATTTTTTTCGACAAGACCGGCACGCTTACGGAAGGAGTGTTCACAGTCACTGAAATCGATCCCGCCGGCGGAGTGCAGCGCGACGAGCTGGCCCGTTCCGCCGCGATGGCCGAAAGCCTGTCCAATCACCCCATCGCCCGCTCGATAGCGAACAAATTTTCCGGGCTGATAGAACCTAACCTCAATATCTCGGGCGGCGAGGAACCGGGCATGGGCGTCTCGGCGGTTTACGGCGCGAGCGGCAAAACCACCCGCCTGCTCGCCGGCAACTTGAAATTGATGGCGTCGCGCGGTATTTCAGCGCCTCAGTCCTCCGGCGCCGGCGCGATAGTTCATGTCGCCGAGGACGAAAACTATCTGGGCAGCATCACAGTATCCGACAGGATTCGCGCGGAATCGCGGAACGCCATAGAACGCATCCGCGAAAACGGCATAGGCGACGTCTTCATGCTCACCGGAGACAGGGAAAAGACGGCGGAGGCCGTCGCCGGCGAACTGAACCTCAGCGGCTACCGCGCCGAACTCATGCCCGACGGCAAGGTTGCCGCCATAGATGAAATGGCGGGAGGGGATCTTGCTTCCTGCATGTTCGTGGGCGACGGCGCTAACGACGGCCCGGTGCTAGCCTCGGTGGGGACGGGAGTCGCCATGGGAGGACTCGGCTCGGAAATAGCGGTCGAGGCGGCCGACGCGGTGATATTGGACGATTCTCCCTCCCGGGTCGCCGATCTGCTGAGGATATCGCGTTTTACAAGGAAAGTCGTATGGCAGAACATTTTCGCCGCAATGAGCG
>JAITAT010000244.1 GCA_031283975.1 Synergistaceae bacterium | reverse complement strand
GGTCGTCCCTGCGCGGCGCGGTCGAATCGGCCTATCCCCAAACCGCCTCCCGGCTCGACGCGCTGCGGAAAACGGCGCGCCTTTACGCGCCGTCCCGCGCGGTAAGCACCCTGCTGGAGGACGAGTCGTGGCTGGACGCTTACCGCGGCCAGTCGCGAAACCGCGCGCTCGCCAACATACGCAGAGGGATCGAGCTGCTTCAAAGCTATGAGGTCTCACTCGGACGAAATCTGCCGGCGTGCGCCGATTATCTCAAACGGGAGATGCGCGCCGGAAGCGCGATGGAGGAACCGGAAGCCATGACGGACGGCGCGGACGCGCTGCGGGTGATGACTATTCACGCCGCCAAAGGCCTGGAGTTTCCGGTCGTCGCGCTGATGTATATGGAGTCGCCGCCCACGCGGGACGCCGGGCGCGGCGCGGTTTCGGCGACCCGGAGCCTCGGAGCGGTTCCAAGATGTTTGCCCGACGGCAGCGAGTCGGTCAGAAGAAAATGGTACGACGCGATAGAATACGCCGAAAAACTGGACGAAAGCTCGCGCCTGTTTTACGTGGCCATGACCAGGGCACAGGAGCGTATCATCTGCTGCGGGCTGCCTGACAAAACCGGCAAAAAGGGGGCCGATTGGCTGTCGCTGCTGCTCGCGGCGAACGAAAACAACGGGAACGTCCTCCCTGTCACGTATACGGCCGGCGTTTCGCATACCGCGCCGCGGAGTCAGCCCTCTCCCCCGGCCGAAATTCAGCCGGCTGAACGAAAACACCCGCCCGTTCCGCCCACACTGAGGGCCGCCGTGCTGTCGGCCACAGCTTATTCCTTGATATCATGGTGCCCTGTCGCGTACAGAATGCGCTACAGGCAGGGCCGCGAGCTGAAATGGGAGAGATACGGCGGCGACGGGCCGGGAGGGTCCGAACTCGGAACGCTTATCCACTGGATACTGTCGCGGTGGAACTTCAAGCCGGAATCGCTCGCCTCTCTCCTTCCCCAGAATATCGCCCCCGACGCGATGAACCGGGAACTCTCCGCTATACCTCCCCGCTTGAGACATGTGTGGAGACGCCGGGAGAACCGGGTCTCCTGCGGAAAATGGCTGGAATCGTTCGCCGAAAAAAAAGAATGTGCCGTACTGGCGGAAGCCCTCGAGGACGGGAGGCTGTCACGGGAACTGGCGTTTTCCGTAAATCTGCCCGAAGTCAATCTCGTCGGCGGCATCGACGTATTCTGGGACGAACCGGACGGCTGCCGCGTCAGGGATTGGAAGATAACTCCCGAGGGCGGCGCCCCTCACGAGATGTACGAGGCGCAGATAGAATTTTACGCGATGGCCTGCCGAATAGCGCGCGGCGGCAATGTGAACGCCGGATTGATCTATCTTCGCGGCGGCGCGGGTGAAATTTCGTCCCGCGCCGTGGAAAACTGGGATGAATTAAAAAACAAAATCGTACGCGCCGCCGAAATCGCGTCGGGAGAGAGAGCCGGCGCGCGCGGAGACTGCGGGCGCTGTCCCTTTGCTTCGTGCTGTATTGAGAAAAATGTGCTAATATAATCGGCGGGTATCCTTACGGCGCTTCGGCAAAAATAAATTAAACGGAAGGTTTGGGGCATTCACATTTGAACGATCACCCGCATCGCGACACAACGGCTATGACGCTCTCCGACACATCCGCCTCCGCGTCCCAAAAATCGGACGCTGTCATGGACGCTGAAAATCTTCTTTTCGGCTTCATCAGGAATGTAAATGAAATAATCTTCATCGCGAACAGCGACCGGGAAATAGTCGAGGCCTCGGATACGGCCCGAAAGATATTCGGAATACCGGAAAAACAGACTAAAATACGCATCGAGGACTACCTGCCGAAAGTTTACATAGACATCATCTCGCAGAGGATCAAATCGGACGACGCCGGGCAAATGAGACTGACCTTTCCGGCGAGAAGCGCCGACGGGAAGGAGATAACGCTGGAGGCCAGGTTCAACTGGTTTCGCTGCGGGAACGAAAACCTGCTGTCCATCACTTGCCGGGACATCAACGAATTCATGAAAACCATGTCCGATCTGACGGAGCGCGAGGATCGCTACAGAACCATCTTCCGGGAATCCCCCATCGGATTCATCCATGTGAACAGCGACGGATTCATCACGGACTGCAACAACGCTTTTCTCCGCATTCTGGGACTCGAAAGGTTCGAGGCGACGGGCGTGTGTCTCGCCGAGGACAACAACCTCGACATATACCCTCTTTTCAAGAAATCGGCGATGGACGCGATCGTGGGCATATCATCCAAACACGAGTCGCGATTCTGCACGAACAACGGAAACAACAGCGGATGGGTGCGGGTATCATTCAGCCCCGTCATATCGGAAAACAGGGCCTTTCTCGGCGCCGTCGGCATAGTGGAGGACATAACCGAAGCGAAAAACGCCGTCGACAAAATAAGCTTCGTGAGCAGCCACGACACGCTGACCGGTCTTCTGAACAGACACGCCTGCGAGGACTCGTACCGCGTTGTGGATATGGAGGAATATCTGCCCCTGGGCGTCATATACGCCGATCTGAACTGTCTCAAACTCGCCAACGACGCGTTCGGCCATCCTGAGGGCGACGCGCTGCTCAAGGCGGCAGCGGAAATATTGAAGGAAAACGCCGGAAAAAACGGCGAAGTATACCGCCTCGGCGGAGACGAATTTATCATTTTTCTGATGAACACCGGCACGGGCGGCGTGGATGAACGTGTAAAACGCATAGATTCGGCGTGCCGCGAATGGAAAGGCGGGGGACTGGTACCTCCGAGCATGGCGCTGGGCTCTTCCGTCAAGCTTCGCGGCGACAGAAAACTGCACGATATCATGAAAGAGGCCGAGGATCTCATGTACGCCAACAAAATGCGCAACGGCAAGGCGACCAGAACGCGCATACTCGGGGAACTGGAAAACCGCCTGTACGAAATGTGCGGCGGCTCCGTCGGGCGCCGGGCCCGCCGGATGATGGCGTGGGGAGACTGGTTTCTCGAAAACATCGGCGGCTGCGATCGGGAGATACTGCGGCAGCTATGCCGTTATCACGACGTCGGCCTTCTCGCCAATCCCGAAGAATTGCCGCTCATCAGCGGCGGTTCGCCCGTTCAGGCTGCGGCAGACCCGCTGCAGCACATGGCGGTCGGTTACAGAATAGCGCGATGCACGGCCGAGATATCATCCTCCGCCGAATACATACTCTCGCACCACGAGTGGTGGAACGGCATGGGTTATCCCAATCAGCAAAAGGGCGAGGAAATACCGTTCGCCTCCCGCGTGGTCTCCATCTTTGACTTAATGGAAGGCATGATGAGCATGAACATCGGCAACAAATTTACGCTGACCCAAACGCTCGACGCCGTCGAATCCCGCGCGGGAAAGCAATTCGATCCATCCCTCGCCGAAAAGATAGTATCTCTCGCGAGGAAATCGCCTCCGAAATTTTTGGAAGAGCCGAGGTGTTGACATGAGGAATAGCGACGAGGAAAAACTGCGGCGGCTTGTCAGCGAAATGTTGGAGGAGGACGACGACGAGCGCCGCAGCGTCCTGGCGGACAGCGTTCTCGAAATGGATCCTAATAACGGTCTCGCCAGGTACGCGAAGTGGCAGTCGATCAAAGACGAGGAATCCATGACCGATACAACCCTGCTCCGGGAAGCCGCCGCCCTCTTGAGACCCGATATTGAAAACCCGGATGAATACGATGGAGACGGAGACATGTTGTACTCCATATATCTCTCCATACTTTCGGATCTCGCCTCATATTCGTACCTGATCGGAGATCGCTCCGGGGCTTTCGAGGCGGCTTCCGAATTTATGAAACTGGACAGGGACGGAGGCGCGATCGGACGTACCGTATATTTTGCCTCACTCGCGGAGCGCGGAGACTTCAAAAAATTGCTCTCCGCGGTCGAGGACGATATTTGCGAGACTCCCTCCGGGGAATACTGCAGGGCAATCGCCGCTTTCGAGACCGCCGGATCGGGGAATGAGGCAGCCGACTACCTGGCAAACGCCATCTCGCTGGATCCGGAACTCCCGTACTACATACTCGAACTCCGGTCAATAGAGGAGGACCTCTCGGACGACGGCGACGATTACGCCGGGGAATTCGTGCTGATAGTGATGATTCTCTCGGAACTATGGTCCGAGACCGGAGATCGCCTGGCGTTCTTCAGCGCGGTAGCGTTCGCGTTCGGATATCTTACGCGCAGAATGGACGACAGCGGCGATCTGACGATGCTCGAACAAACTTACCGCGACGCCGGATGCCTGGAGGACATGCGGGAGGCCCGCGATATATTGGACGCCATGCTGGCCGGAGGCCGAGAACAGCGGGAAGTGGACGACGAAGCGCTCTCTATGCTCCAGGAAGCCGGGTATTTCGGACTGGTGTAATAAGCCGCCCAGCCACGCGCTTTATACTTGCTACTTGCTCGCGACCATAGCCATATCGACGTTCCCGGACTCTCTTCCGTCAACTTCCAGCGTCGCTCTTATGAGATACGCCCCTCCGTTTCCGTAATCGTAATCATCATCCGGAGCCCCCCCGCCCCCCGCTCCTGCGGGCACGAGGTCGTCGTCGCCGGACGGCCCGGCACCGCCGCCGGGCGAACCGCCTTGAACAGGCACCCGCGGCGGCAGAAGCATCTTTTGTTCATCCGGCATCGCGGGCGGATATCCGAAGGCTCATACTGCATGTCGAATAACCTTATA
>JAITAT010000138.1 GCA_031283975.1 Synergistaceae bacterium | reverse complement strand
GCACCGCATCGGATTTACACCGATTTCCAAAAGCAGATTTTATATTTATGATAAAATTCTAACACAATAAAAATATTATTGTCAAATTCGATTCACGACGAAAATCAGACAAAAATCAGACTGACATCTTGACAACCGCCCGTTGCAGGAATATATTATTTTAAACTTTAATCATATTAAATAGGTATGATTATAGTTTAAATGCTTTCTCTCCGGTGTGCCGCGTGCGAGGGAAGAGACGCGAGGGGATGTGTTGACGTGCCGGTAAAAAGCGCGTTTATCTGTAGAGAGCCGATGGAATGAATTCGCGTGGATTTTATTATAGATAGGCGGACGGTTCCGCCAGTCATGTAGTTTTCGAGTTTTGGAGAGGGAGATTCGCAGATGATTAAAAAATTAATGAGCGCCGGGATGATATCCCTGCTTTTGGTAATCGCGTCACTGCCGTACGCGGGATCGGGCGAAAATTTGCGGGCCGCGTCGGCCGCCGAGTCGAACCCGTTCGAGGGGGAGAACTTGAAAGAACTCAAGGTCGCGGCGGAGGCCGGAGACTGGACCTATTATGCGCAGAGCAAGAATTTGTTCGAGGAAACGTTCGGGCGGTACGGCATAAAGGTCACGATCATTCAGGGAACTATCGGACAGGAATCGCAGTTGATGGCGAGAGGCGACCTGCATTTCGCCGTAAGGATGCTGTATCCGTATCTGCTGTATCGATCTCAGGGCGCGAAGATGACGGCCGTGCAGGCGTCGAAACATCCCAAACCGGAGATAGCGAGCGTCATAGTGCCGAAGGACAGCCCGGCAAAGACATTCGCCGACCTGAAAGGAAAGAAGATCGCGAGCTGGCGGGCGGGGTGCCCTTACATGGTACTCTTCGAGCGGACGGAGGATGCCGGCTGGAAAATAGATCAGGATTGGGAATACGTGAACATTCCTCCCAACAATCAGAACAACGCCCTGCTCTCCGGCGAGATAGACGCGCTCTCCGCGCATCCTTTGAGCGAACTCGCCCCGCTGTTGATATCAGGGAACGCGAGAGAAGTCGCGTATGCGCTGGAGGACGGCGTTTACGTCAACGGCGGCGGCATCACCGTCACATTTGCCCCGAGCGATTTCCCCGAAAAATACCCCAAGATCACCAAAGCCTATATAGCATTGCAGGAGGCGACCGAACAAAAACTGCTGGAAAATCCGGACGAGGCCGCGCAGATAGTGGAGTCGATCAACCGCACCCCGGCCGAGGTGTCCAAGTTTTCCTGGAACAGGTTCAAGGCGACCTACAAATCCGAATTTGACCTCGAAAAGGTGAAATCGGAGACCATAGCCATGCAGGAATGGCTGTTGGCGCACGGAGACATCCAGAACGCCGTCGATGTGGACGAACTGTTCGACGCGCGGTTTTTCGACTGACGCCGGGGACGAGTATCCGGCGCTTTAGTTTGTATTTTGTTGAGAAAGGAAGCTTACTGACATGTCCGAAAAAGTCATCAGGGAAATACATTATACGATATGCCCCGTTGGTAATTCGAGCTACATCGCTGCTAAAAAGGGCTGGCTGAAAGACGCCCTGGAACCGCTGGGAGCGGCGCCGGTGCTGTTGCAAAGCCTGCCGCAGGAGCGCTGGAAAGCGCACTTCGACTATCGGGACGACGCCCTTTTCAGGGAGGGGGGCAATATACCTCCGCTGTGGGCGCGCTCGAACGGAGCCGAAGTGACGCTCATCGGCCTGGCTCTCCTCAAGCAGAAGCAATACATATTGGCCGGGGCGGATTCGGAGATAGAGACCATCGAACAGCTCAGGGGACGCAAAATAGCCATACCGGCGCACCCGAACGCGCTCATAGATTTCCACAGGGCGAGCGCCGAGCACGGCTTCCGGCTCGCTCTCAACGCGCGCGGGGTGTCTTGGTCCGAAGTCGAGCCGGTCGTTATAAAGAGCGAGGGTGATTTCCTCATCGGCAGGCGCTTCGTTTCGGACACCTCAGAGGCCGATGAAGTCGCCGCGCTCGACAGGGGCGAGGTCGACGCCGTTTATGTGAAACTCTCGAAGCTGCGGGGGCTGCTCAATACCGGCAAATACAAGGTTCTGTTCGACATCGGCGCCGATCCGTCGTCGCTGTCGCCGATAAACAACGAGTATCCGAACGCCCTGACGGTCAGCACTCGCTTGGCCAACGAATATCCCGAGGTGGTAGTGGCGTACGTCAAACAGCTTCTGCTCGCGTCGATATGGGCGAAGTCGCACCGCGCCGAGGCAGTCGAGATACTGGCCGAACAGACCCTTGGCAGCGTGGGCGAGTTCATCGGATCGAATTCCGACGATTTTCACAAAAACATAACGCCGAATCTTTCCGATGAAAGTCTGGAAGCTCTGGAGGGACAGAAAAAATTCCTGTACGACAGCGGGTATATCGAGAAGGATTTCGCGCTCGAAAGCTGGGCGGACGACAGTTTCCTGAAAGCCGCGTGGAGGGAAATAAAGGACGACGATGAAAAGGGGGTGCGCGATCTTGTCGCGTAAGATCGATGAATTCCGCTACACAATATGCCCGGTTGGCAACGCCAGCTACATTTCGGACAATAAGGGATTTTTGAGAAAGGGCCTTGAAAAATATGGAGTAAAGGCCACGCGCCTTCAGACGCTGCCGTTCGACAGATGGAACGTCCATTTCAATTACGAGGACGACGCGCTGTTCCGTGAGGGAGGCAATATTCCGCCCGTCTGGGCGAAATCGAGGGGAGCGGAGCCCGTTCTAATCGGCCTGACGTTCCTCGAACAGGGCGCGTACATCCTGGCACGGCTGGATTCTCCGGTGAACGGAGTCGGTCAATTGCGGGGCAAACGCGTTGGCCTGCCGGTAGATCGGGGGATAATAATAGATTTTTATGCCGCGACGGTTCATCACGGTTTCAAAACTGCTTTGGAGGCGAAGGGCGTGGCTCTTGACGAGGTCGAGTTCGTAAGGACGGACGAATCGCCGGCCCATGAAAAATGGGAGGGACAGATTGGTTTGTCGGCGATCGAGGCTCTGGACTCGGGGATCGTGGAGGCGGTTTTCGCCGATCTGACGCAGGCTCAACATCTGCTCGACACCGGCAGGTACAAGCCGATCTACGATCTTCACGCGAATACGGACGTCGTTCTTCCGATAAATAATTGCTACCCCAACGTTCTCACTGTCAGCAAAAAACTCGCGGCCGACGCACCCGAGATCGTCGTGGAGTACGTGAAACAGGCGCTGTTGGCCGCCGAGTGGGCCAAGACAAACCTTCCGGAGGTCGTTGAACTTTTCGGCAGGCAGATGGCCGCTACTCCTGGAGAGGTCGTCAACATTCACGCTCCCGGATTTCACC
>JAITAT010000090.1 GCA_031283975.1 Synergistaceae bacterium | reverse complement strand
ACGATATACAGCGCCCTCGGCCAATCGGAATCATTTTTCGGATTATGCGCGGCGCTGTCCGCCGTCGAACGGGATTGGGCGTCGATAGCCGGGAAATCACTGGCAAGCCGCAGCGCCCTTCGGGCGTTCGACGACGGGATTTTAGTCGTCGTTGTGGAAAATTCTTCAGTACAGCAGGACATGAATTTCAGGAAAAAATCCATTTTGGAGACTATTTTCGCCAAAACCTCGCTGAAACTGAAGGACATAAGAGCGGAAATAGGCCGAGCGCCGCGTCATGGCGTTATACCGGCGAAACCCGGGGCGCCTTCCCGCGGAAGAAAAGGCGCGACGCCCGAATATGGCCCCGAATTGGAACTGATAAAAGCCGAAATTATGACCCAAAATCCGGATTTGGGATTTGAATTGGCCGAAATCATCGCGCGGTGCCGCATAAGCCGAATGCCGGCGCGTTAATACGGCTTCTGTGATATACTTGGCGCGTTCGACACCTGATTAATGTCACGTACGATACGTTAAGTTGAAATATAAAGGAGCAGTGACGTGTTGGCTAAATTACCGGTACTCAGGATAGGCAAACACACGCCGAGATATCCCGTGATTCAAGGCGGAATGGGGGTCAAAATATCCGGTTTCCGTCTTGCCGGGGCCGTGGCGGCGAGCGGCGGCGTGGGAACGATAGCGAGCGTGGGTTTGGCCTGCGATCATCCTCTTTTCGACGGGAACAATTATTTCGATATAAACGAAATCGCGGTGAGCGAGGCGGTGAAAGCGTCCCGCACGGCCGCTCCCGACGGGGTGCTGGCCATGAACTGCATGGCCGTACTTACCGATTACGACAGGCAGGTTCGCAGCGCGTGCGTTTCGGGCGTGGATATCATCGTTTCCGGCGCCGGGCTCCCTATGAAACTTCCGGAGTACGCCAGAGACTTTCCCGACGTCGCCCTCGTCCCGATAGTGAGTTCCGTCAAGGCCGCCGATCTGATAGTGCGCAAATGGGGCAAACTTTACGGCAGGCTGCCGGACGCGATAATCGTCGAGACGCCTCTCTACGCCGGCGGGCATCTTGGAGCGACGAAAATGGAACACGTAACCGATCCCGCTTTCGCGCTCGAAAATGTCGTTCCGGATCTTGTGAAATACATTGAAGATACGGTAAAAGCAGACATTCCGGTCATCGCGGCCGGAGGTATATGGGATCGCGAGGACATGGACATGATATTCAGCCTGGGCGCCCGCGGCGTTCAAATGGGCACGCGTTTCGTCTGCACCGAAGAGTGCGACGCCGGCGCCAGGTTCAAACAAGCGTATATAGACGCGATCGCGGATGACGTGGAGGTCATAATGAGCCCGGTCGGCATACCGGGCAGAGCGCTCAAAAACCCGTTCATCAAAAAATACATAGAGGGCGACGTGGAGAGCAAACCGTGTATGGCCGCGTGCCTGTCTCACTGCAAATATCTCGAAAACGGGACGACTTTCTGTATAGCTCAGGCGCTTGTGGACGCGTATTTGGGCGACTGGGAAACCGGGCTTTTCTTCGTGGGCTCCAATGTCGTCAAATGCAAAAAACTGGACACAGTGGCGGGTATTTTCAGGGAACTCGTCGGGAACTAATTCGTCAGCGATTTGACCCGAGATGGCCGTTCAAAGCCAGTTTGGACTCTTTAAGTCCCGAAATTTTACACCCCTGTTTTTGACGATGTTTCTTGGGGCGTTCAACGATAATTTCTTCAAGAGCGCCATGGTGATAATCGTCACTTACCGGCTGGCCGACACGGCGGGTGTCGACGCGCGCATAATAGTGACGGCCGCCGCGGGGGTTTTCATACTGCCGTTCGTCCTCTTTTCCGCGATAGCTGGCCAGATGGCCGATAAATACGAGCGTTCCACGCTTGTCCGGAAGGTGAAAATAGCCGAAATCGCCGTAATGGCCGGAGCGGTCGTCGGATTTTACAGCGGCAGCATAACTATTCTCATGGTAGTACTCTTTCTCATGGGAGCGCAAAGCACCATGTTCGGTCCCCTCAAGTACAGCATTCTTCCGCAGCACCTCGATACCGGAGAGCTAATAGGAGCGAACGCGCTCATAGAGACCGGCACGTTTCTCGCTATTTTGCTGGGAACGATTTTCGGCGGCGTATTCGTCCTCGGCGAATGGGGGATTTTCTCGGTGAGCGCCCTCGTAGTCGGCATAGCCGCCGCCGGTTGGGTTGCGAGCTGGTTCATTCCACCTACGAGGGTTACACGCCCCTTTCTGGAATTTCGTTTCAACATATTCAGGGAGACATGGAAACTGGTCGCGGATGTGTGGCCGCGGCGCGATATTTTTCTTTCAATAGTGGCGATATCGTGGTTTTACTTCGTTGGGGGGCTCTTTCTGTCACAGTTCCCGACTTACGCAAAGACCGTCATAGGGGCCGACGAAATGGTCGCGACGCTCTTTCTGGGGGTATTTTCCGTCGGAGTGGGGGCGGGGTCGCTCGCGTGCAACGCCCTTCTCAAGGGCGAAGTATCGGGCAGGTACGTCCCGTGGGCCGCGCTTGGCATGGCGGCGGCCAGCGTGTCGCTCTACTTCGTCAGTTTCCGTGACCCGGTCGCCGGCGTTGAACCCTTGATGAACGTAATGCAGTTCGTCAAGGTTCCTCTCAATATGGCCGTTCTCGTCTGCCTGCTCGCCATATCATTCTTCGGCGGGCTTTATATCGTTCCCCTCTACGCTATCATCCAGTGCAGGAGTGAGGAAGACAAGCTCGCGGGAGTGACCGCGTGCTGCAACGTAATGGATTCGTGTTTCATGGTCGTTTCGTCCCTGCTGGCAGCCTTCATGCTGGAAGCCGGTTTCTCGATTCCCCAGATTTTCCTGGTCACGGCGGCTCTCACCGTCGCCGCTTCTTTAGTTATAAGGAGGACCGTGCGCGTCCAAATGTCGCAAAGAGGCGCCGTGAAGTGAATCCGCGGACTAGGTCATCCGGCGTTTGCCGGAACGCGGAATTCGCGGCCGGATGTAATGCCGCGTGATTAATACCACAAAACGCCAGATACGGGGGATATTTTTACTGACGCTGACCGCGTTCATATGGGGAACCGCGTTCGTGGCCCAGCGCAGGGGAATGGATTACGTGGGTCCCGTTACGTTCATCGCCGTGCGTTTTTTGATAGCGACGGTATCCCTGCTGCCGGTAATTTACGTCAGATCGATATTCTCCCGAAATGCCGAAGGCGAGAGGCCGCCGGTTTTTTCGCTGCCGCTCATAAAAAGCGGCGCGTGGTGCGGAGTCGTGATATTCGCCTGCGGCATGTTTCAGCAGATAGGAATAATGTACACGACGGTGGGCAAGTCGGGGTTCATAACGACGCTTTACATCGTCATAGTGCCGATATTCGGACTGCCGCTGGGGCTGAGGATGAAATGGCATTCGTGGTGCTGCGTGTGCATAGCGATAGCCGGAATGTACCTGCTCTGCGTGAACGAGTCGGTTTCACTGAACCGTGGAGACGTCCTGACGCTGTTCTGCGCAATCTTTTACGCGGTTCATATCCTGCTGGTCAATCACTATTCGCCCCTTGTGGACGGAGTAAAACTCTCCTGCGCGCAATTTTTCGTGTGCGGGGCGCTGGCTCTCGCCGCGGCTTTCATATTTGAGGAACCGAAACCGCAGGCCATTTTCTCCGCGTGGGCGCCGTTGCTTTACACGGGGGTTTTATCCAGCGGCGTGGCTTTTACGCTTCAGATCCTGGGGCAGAGGGATGTTAACCCCACGGCGGCGTCGCTCGTTATGAGCCTCGAAGCTGTATTCGCCGTATTGATGGGCTGGCTGCTGCTCAGCGAGACACTGACCGCGAGGGAGATATCCGGCTGCGTTCTCATCTTTGCCGCGAATATCGCGGTTCAACTGATGGGAGCGATGGATGCGAGCGGGAAGAGGATTAATTCGGGCTAAAATATTACGAAAATGTAAGCTTTGATTCTGACGGTTATTTCATAGCCTCGACACTGACGCAATGTGACAAGAGAACGCTCTCAACCGTATACGTACGGTCAAATGACGAATGATAAAATTATCCCATCTATATTTTTAAAATGTATCCAGACATAATTTGGCGTTTAGTCACGTTTTTCATGTGTTATTTATAAAATTATCCCTTTTCTATTTGTAAAATTATCCCACTTTGGTTATAATAATCAACATTATGATTGAACTTTACCCTCGCTGGCAAAAAGATACTGTGCTGCACCGGCTCGCGAATTATCGGGTCACTTATATTAAAGGCCCCCGGCAATGCGGCAAAACTACCCTTATTTCTAACCTGAACCTGGCGGAAATGGCGTACCTGACTCTGGATAATCAGCAAATCCAGCAATCCGCCAAAGACGATCCTATTGATTTTCTCTCACGCTATGGCGGCAAAACAGTGGCGATTGACGAAATTCAAAAAGCCGCGAATTTAATCTCAGTAATTAAGATGATAGTGGATAAAAACCAGGTTCCGGGGCAATTTCTCTTGACTGGTTCCGCTGATATCCTATCTCAGCCAGCCGCAATTGACAGTCTTGCCGGTCGCGTCGCTCCAGTGAGGCTGCGAACGCTGACCGTCGGGGAAATGTTAAAATCCCAGCCGTTATTTTTTGAAATGGC
>JAITAT010000083.1 GCA_031283975.1 Synergistaceae bacterium | reverse complement strand
TTATCTCGTATTTATATCTTCCGCCGCGCAGTTTCGAAATAGCCGCATCCACGGTGCCATCGCCGGAGGCGTCGTCAACCAGGATAATTTCAAGGGGCTCGTAGTTTTGAGCCGCAATCGCCGCCATAGTCTCAGGTATCCGCTTTGCCGCGTTATGTGCCGGAACTATGACACTTATCAAAGGAGAACATGTCATTCCCGTCATTTAACCAGCGCTTCCCTGATTTCACCGTAAACCATAACGACCCCCGCGTGCCGGGAATACGTTCCTTTCGGGTCATATACGCCCAATACGGTGTGTATGACGTCTTGTGAATGTGAGACATCGGGACACTCGGCGCGAAGCGGTATTTTCATGGATAAATTGTAGCGCAAATTCGCTGATTTGAGAACACACACAGCGCGAGCGCCCGATATTGTCTTTTTATTCCTTTTTATTTCATTGCCGCGCCGCGGATAAAAAACTCCATATTACCCCACAACGTTAAATCGGCTTGAATTTTCGCGGCGCGTTGTTAAACACGCCGTTTTTCCCCACTGGTACATATATGAGGCACCGGGCCCGGCGCTCTCGAAAAAAATCAAGAGGGGGAATTTGAAATGGCAAGCATAGTGACTCAGCCCGGCAGGATAGTGTTCAAGCTGGATACCGGAGAGATGAACGGCGATAAGGCAGTCTACCGCAACCTGTCGATCGGCGGGGTGAAGGGTGACGCGCAGGCCGGCGATCTGGCGGACGCGGCCTCGGAGATATCCGGCCTGGTGGATTTGCCGGTGGCGGAGATTTCTTTGCAGCGCACCGAGATCCTCGAGATCTAAAAAATTCGGAAGGGGGGATTCAAATGGAAACTTTCACCAGAAAACTCGCCATGAAGTTCGGAACGGACGACAGTAAAACCAAGATAATCACGGTTCAGCCGTGCAAAGAGGACGTCGGCGCGTCTCAGGCGCACGACGCGATGGACGTCATAGTGTCGAGCGGTGTTTTCGCCTTCGCTCCGGTGGAAAAACTCGGAGCGTCAGTCACGGAGCAGACTGTAACGAAGTTGTTTTGATCTGAAGGGGAGGAAGCGGCGCAAGCCGCTTCCTCCTTCGCGTGGAGGGACGCGTATGGACGAGTTGATGATAAGCATAGCGGAGAACACGTTTCCGATAGCCGTGGCGGTTTTTCTGCTGATAAGGATGGAGAAACGCCTCGACGATCTGACGAGCGCGATAGTCCGGCTCGAAGGCGCCATCAACGGAATATCGCCGCTGAATGGGGAGAGGACATGATAAACGATTTCCGGCTGTCGCCTCATTTCAAGTTGTGTGAATTTCAATGCCGCTGCTGCGGCGCGGTAAAACTGTCGCCCAAACTGCTTGATATGTTGGAGGAACTCAGAGCGGAGTGGGGCGCTCCGCTCATCGTAACGAGCGGTTTTCGCTGCGTTCCTCACAATAACGCCGTCGGCGGCGCGCTCCGCAGCACGCATCTGGACGGGCGGGCGGCCGATGTGTTCGCGCGGCCCGCCGCGCAGTTGTCGCTGCGAAGGGCCGCGGAACTCATCGGTTTCTCCGAGGTGATATGCGGAGGCAAGAGGAATTATATTCACCTGGCGATCGAAAGAGACGCGTCCGAGTAATGCGCGCGTCGCGAAGGCAGATCGAGGGATTCCTGCTCGCGTGCTCCGAGACGGTCTCCCGATACGCATCCAGATATTCCGGCAGGGGAGCGGAACTCGAAGACCTGGAGCAGGAGGGGTATCTGGCGATTCTTTCTCATCTGGGCGAACATTCGAAGAGGGAAATGCGCCTGATGATAGGGAACTCCCTGAAGGGAATCATAAGGGACAGGGCCGCTAAACAGCGGCGCAGGGAAAACACCGTGCGATTATCGCAGTGCGATGACGACGGCCCAGACGAAGCCCTGCTGAAAGAAGAACACATAACCGACGCCGCATCGGCGGACGATTTCAGATTCATCGAATTGACCGACATGCTGGAGCGTGCGCTGAAACCCGACGATATGCTGATAGCCGGCATGTTGATGCGGGGATGGACCCAGGCGGAAATAGCGGTCAGTTTCAATGTTTCGCAGCAATCGGTCAGCAAGAGGATAGCGCGAATTAGGACGGTTCTCAGGGATACGATATAACGTGGGGCCTACGGGCGCCCCACGTTTACCGTTCGTCCGCGTCCGATGCAGTAGTATTCGAAGCCGGCCGATTCCATTTTTCCCGGGTCGTAAATATTTCTGCCGTCAAACAGAATTCTGCGTTTCATCGTCCGCCCGAGGGCGTCCCAATCCAGTTTTTTGAAGTCGTCCCACTCGGTCACGAGTATGGCGGCGTCCGCTCCGGCGAGCGCTTCGGCGGCGCCGGGCGCGTATTTCAGCGCGGGCGGCAGTACGCCCGCGGCGCCGCGGACGATGGGGTCGAAAGCCGTCACGTTCGCCCCAAGGCGCGCGAGGGTATTGATCAGCGGTATCGACGGGGCGTATCGCATGTCGTCGGTCTCGGGTTTGAAGGCAAGTCCCAGCACCGCCATGTTGAC
>JAITAT010000075.1 GCA_031283975.1 Synergistaceae bacterium | reverse complement strand
GAATGGGTGATGACTACGGAGCCGGAAGCGCCGATAGCCGGAGGCGCGGCGTTCTTCGCCTCCCCGAATCCTTGCGCCAGAGCGAGCGCCTTTTCGTCGATTTCCCGAAGCTCCAAATCCTCGACGACATTCGCCCATCGCCGCGCTCTCTCTTCTTCCTCATACTCGCGCCCGGTTATCTCCTGTTCGGAACTTATGCCGGAAGGAGCAACGCTCTCGAAAGGATCATCGTCATATTTTTCCGGGTCGGCCACGCCCAGCTTTTCACCTCCGCGCCCGTCGGAGAGAAGAATCAAATCCTCCGCGTCCACGGAGATGATTCTTCCCTCGTACTCTATTTCTACCTTCTGACTTTCCTGAAGTTTTTCAACGTCCCAGTTCAAATCGGCCATATCGTAGCTTTCGCCGGGAAGCGGGGACAGGAAAAGGGCATGACACAAGAAAGAAACACAAAATAACGCCAATCGTAATGTCTTTTTCATGGTAGATAAATACCCTCCTTTTCGGTTTTATCAGTATTTACGCCAGATTCTTGGAGAGGAACCTGTTCAGGAAATAGACCTGACCGCGCCCTGTGACCCTTGGGGACTTCTTGACGTCTATCTCGCCGTTGGAACGGTTTATCGCTATTTCCCGTATCTCGAACAGCCCAAGCTCCATCGCCCTCTGGGTCGGCATATTCCGGCAGCTCCCGCCTCTCATCAGATACCCATCGCCGCGCAGTATCTCGAACAGCCGGTTTTGACCGACCTCGACGCCGTTCTGACGCAGGAGCTTCGCCAGCTCGCCGACCAGAATCGACGTATTGCTTGCCGAAACCGAATCGGCAAACAAAACCTTCGGGTAATCCGCCTCGATTCTGGCCGCCAGTTCCCTGCGTTTCATCCGCTCGCGTTTCAGCGCCTCGGCGAGGCCGATTATCGTGTCGGGGTTCGTCAATATTTCCTCTATCTTCCGCGGCGTCATGTACGCGCCGTACTTTCTGATGGAAGGGAGAATCTCGCCCGCGATTTTCTTCTGAAAAGGAATCGCCTTCGGTTTGTCCGAGCGCGCAAGGAAGAAATAGAGGCCCTGTTCAGAAAGGCAAGTCATATCCTGAATTCCTCCAAGGGTGTTTATCCGATAAACACCCTTCCACTCACTCGGAACTACTTCAAAAAGCCTTGAGATTCCAGTAGATTCCGAATAATCGAGAGCCATAGCGATGTCTCTTGCCACGAACCACGGCTCGCCCTCCACCATTACGAAACGCCCGCGCCTGTCCTCAAAATCGAATACCTGCAAACTGTTTTTCATAAGTCTTTGCCCTCCTATAAAATTTCAGAGAAATTGAAGTCCGTCACGAATATCCCCAGCGGGTTCAGAAGTATTTCCCGCATCGTGCCGGGAGTGACCACCGCCGTGCCGAAAATCCCGCGATAGTGTTTCGTGTTCGTTTTGTCGCCGGTGGAGGCGGAATATCGTTCCTCCGTCCACTCGGCCTGCCACGCCGATTCACTCATGGAAAGAACGCTGTTGACCGTCACGGAGACCGTTTCGCTTTCGCCAATCAATACCGGATTGTTCGCCGCGTAGTATTCCTGGTATTTCTTTTCTGCCGCCGTGTTCGCGGGCGTCGTGGAATACACGAAATTCATGAGGTGCAGTTGAGCCTCCGGGTCGTTGAACACCGTCTTGAGAGACCAGACGTAGCGGCCTACGTGGGCTGTCATCAGCCTCGCGTCCACCTTCGACGGAGCGACCGGCGAGAGGGCTATCTCATACCCGTGTTCGTCAACCTGCACGATGTAGGGAACGACCGTGATTTTGCTCGCGGTGACGATAACGGCCATGACACAGGCGAAACAGCAAAGCAGCAGGACGAGGGATATGCGCCGCCATTGGGCGGCGTTTTTCGACAAATGCCCGTACCGCTCGGCGGCCTCCGTCCGTCCCGCGAGGAACGGATCGGAGGCAAGGAGTCTGGATTCTTCATCGTGCCTGCCCGTCATTGTTTCTCACCTTCTTTCTTCTTTCTGTCCGAGGCGAACGAACCCCAGGAATCTCCCGCCGAAGAGCCGTAAATGTCGTTCGCGGCCTCCGCGTTCGCGGTTTTAGCGTTCGCGGCTTTAGCCTCCGCGGAACCGGCTATTGTCACGTTACCGCCTGCCGCCGCGTGGTTTTGATTTAAGGCGGTTTCGACGACCGAGCCGGACGAAGGCATCAGGTAGGGCTCGATGCCCTGAGAGACGAAACCCAGCGTCGGATTGTTCAAACCGCCGGGAGAGGCGTTCGCTTTTCCTGAAGCGTCCGCTTTCTGTGAAACAGGCGGAGACCCCAGCGTGTTGCGGTCATTTCCCGAATTTCGGACATCGGCGAACTGAGCGGCCCGCTGATGATCCGTGTATATCCGTTCTCCCGCCGCCCTCGGCCCTCCGGCCTGTGTTCCCGCCGTTACCGTCTTGAGCGCCTCAACCGCCCCGGCGCTTTTTGCCGCGTTCGGAGCGGAACCCGTATCGCGGGCAGCCTGAGAAGTGTGCTGATACGTCTGCGCCGCCTGAGAAACCACCGAAGCGCCCCCCATCACCTTCTGCGCGGCCATCCGGCTCGTGTTCACGACCGTCATTCCAAGGCCGTATCCCGCCGCGGCCGCCGCGCGTACCATTCCCCCGTCCATGCCGGAAATGGAACCCGTCATGACGGACGAGGCGAACTGCGGAACGGCCTTCACCAGCATGTAGAACCCGATGAGGGCGCAGGACATGGGCATGAGGAACGTAAAAACGCTCTCGGCGTTTTCGAGCTGTACCGCTATCATTCCCGGCCATCTGGACATGATGTT
>JAITAT010000251.1 GCA_031283975.1 Synergistaceae bacterium | reverse complement strand
GACGCGAACCGGCAGCTTCATCAGGTTTCTCGGAACCGCCGGAACCCGCTTCATAATGTTGTCACAAAGAAGGTCGTCGGGAGGGATATGGTTCTCTTACGGGAGTGCGAGAGGCGTCATAGACCCCGGGCCGGGAAGTCTCGTCAGGATATGCGAGGCAGGGCCGCCCCTGTCTCCGATTGATATAAACGCCATCTTAGTCACCCACAGGCACATCGATCACAGCTCGGACGTGAACGCGCTCGCCGAGGGCATGACCCTCATGACTCACTCGCCCAAGGGGTTCATCCTGCTTACGCGGGACTGCATGGAAAATGGGGATGGAGTCCTGATGAGTTACCTCCGCGGCAGGATAAAATCGATAGCGTTTCATGAGGACGGGGCGCTCGTCTCGCCCTCCGAAGGAACGACAGTCGAATCGGTGGCGCATTCGCACCACGGAGTTCAGTGCTACGGCCTGATATTCAGAGGAAATGGCCTGCCTGTGTGGGGAGTGATAAGCGACACGGGGCCGATGCCCCAATTTGCCGAACGTTACGCGGAATGCGAATTGCTCGTTATCAATACGGCGCTGATGTACCCGCGCTCTCGGCTCGATCACATGGCTTTGAGCGACGTGAAATCGCTGCTCGAGTTTCTTCGCCCCAAAACCGCCGTCATCACTCACATGGGCGGCGAACTGCTCGACCGGGGCGGCGAATATATATCGAAACGGCTTTCCTCCGAACGGACAAGGGTAATCGCAGCCACGGACGGCATGACGCTGAACTTGGACGCGCGGGCGCGGTTTGGCCTGTAACGCCGATGTGCGCCGCTTACCGCGAAAAATAGAGCCTGACCAGCACCAGAACCGTCACAAGCGCGTTCATGCCCAGCGAGTGGCGCTCCATAAACCAGGATTTTTTACGGTCGAAGCCGGAGAGACTCTTTGACGCGCGGAAGACGAAATCGCGGAAGTCGGGTATCAGAGCGGGCGTCGATCTTTTGTAAATCTCGTATTCCTCACCGAAGCGGACGCTCAAGAATCGCTCCTCAAGCGGGATTATCGTCAGGGAATAGAGAGCGAAGTAGAGCGCTGTGAACGCGGCCACAAATATCCATCCGGCCATGAGGGCCCAGCCAAGACCCATAAGACCGTTTCCGGCGTAGAGAGGATTGCGCACCCAAGCGTAGGGGCCGCGCGTCACAAGCTTCGGCGCGTCCACCGACAGCGTCCTGTACTTCGGGATGACGCCGGCGGCCCAGAACCGCAGACACTGCCCGGCCAGTAAAATAGGGGCGGCAAAGCAGCATCTCGGCAGCGAAAGTGAAACTGGCAGCGCCAATACAGCCGCCGCGAAGATTCCCCACACGAGCCCGCGATACTTGAACAGCGTTTCCCTCAATCAGCGCCGCTCTCCTGATCTTCTCCCGCGGATTTCGCTTCCGCGTTCTTTTTCGACATTATCTGATTGGCCAATTGCCAGCCTATACGGCGCACCGCCACTATCGCACCCATAAATATTCCAGTGTACTCCGTCATGAAACGCCAGCCTATACCCAGCATACCGGCCACATTCCAAGGCACGAACATGCTGAAAACGAACGCCGCGCCGCCCTCCGCGGCTCCGCTGCCTCCCGGAGTCGGGATAAAATACAGCAGGAACAGGAACAACGCCTGGAGAAGCACGCATTCGGGATATGAAACCGGAAAACCCAGCGCCCATATCATGCAGGGCATCACCGACAACTGACATACTATCTGAGCGAACGCCGTGAAAACACTCGGCAGGAAGTACCGTCGCCCTGTCGTCAGAAAGGCCCGCACGTTCTCGTTGTAAGTGTCTATTTCACGGATCACGAGCCTCAAAAGGCCGATCTCCCATTCCGCTTTCAGAAAGCCGATGCGCCTTAAGAAAGTTATTATCCAGGCGGCTAGGCGTTTTACGAGCGCTGGCTTCACCACGCTCACCACCAGGGCGAGCCATATCGCGAGTATGAAAACGACTACATAGGAGACAAAACCGCGGATGCCCCATCCCATTTTAGGCAGGTTGCCTTTTATCATTATGGCGAAAGGTATCATCGCGCCGAGTATCAGCATCACCAAAACGGTTCGTATTATCGTTATGGCGACGGATTTTCCGACGCTGATGCCGTGCTGATACATGACGTACATTTGCAGCGGGCCGCCTCCGCTTTGCATGGGAGTTATGGCCGCGCCGAAATAATTTATCCACGCCAGTTCCATCGACGTCAGGAACGTGATACTCTCGCCGGCCGCGCGGACAAGAAGCCACATTTTCACCGCGTCCAGCAGCCAGACGCACACCACCAGCATGAACGCCAGATATATCTTGAACGTGTTGGCATGTTTGAAAACGATAAAGGATTTACGGTCGACGCTGAATATAAGAACCGCGCCGCACATCGCGACGCTCAAAAAAAGGAAGATGGAGAGCCCCTTCCTCAACGACAACCGGACAATCTCCTACTGGAGAGGCCTATCCAACTGGGATTCGATATCCGACCAGTATGACGCGAATTTCTCGATGGCAGGGCTCAGACGCTCGCGCATTATATAAGCCATTCTCATGGTACGGCCGCTTTCCATGACGGACACCATTTCCTCGAGCGCGCCGTTCAGATCTTTGGAGTCCTTGTCCCAATCCCCCGACGCGAGTCCGCTCGAAGTTATGCCCAGGAGAGCGCAGCTTTTGGAGAACACTCCGACGAGCCAGTTGATCCCGTCGATCGCCTGCGAAAAAGCGTTCCTCGCGCCCGTCTCGTTGTTTTCCTCTATCATCGTGGCTATTCCCTCGAGTCCCTTTATCAGCACGGGAATGTATCTTCGCCCCTCGGCGACCGATTCCCGGACGAGGTCGATTATCGGCTGGGAGATGAATTGAACGTCGCGGCCGCCCGAAAGCGCGAAAAATGCGTCCTCGTCCTCTATCCGCACGCCGTCCACTGTTATATTGACTATGACGCGGTTCCCCAAGAGGGCTTTTTTGCGCGCGGCTTCGTAAACAGCTTCCTTGCTTTCCTTTATAGTTTCCTCATCAATAGAAAGCTCCACTCCGTCAAGCAATATCGTCATCAGAGCGCCCTCCCGCCAATTCCAGAAATTTTTACGATACCGTATAATACTACATTAATTTGAATTAATCCAGCCGCGCGCTGTTTCCCGGGTTTGGACGGCCTGTATCTTCGGGGCTATATGTCTCCGATCGTCGCGACCATTATAGCTTTTATCGTGTGCATCCTGTTTTCGGCCTCGTCGAACACGACGGATCGCGGATGCTCAAAAACATCCTCGGTGACTTCACTGCCTTTGAAAGCGGGAAGACAGTGCATAAAAATCGAATCCGGCTTGCCTGTGGACTCGAAAAGATCCAAGTTCACCTGATACGGCGACAGCAGGGCTTTGCGTCCGGCGGCTTTGTCCTCCTCGCCCATCGAGTACCAGACATCCGTATATATCACGTCCGCGCCGCGCACAGCCTCTTTGGGATCGTCGGTCAGGGTTATCGTCGAACCGGAAGCCGACTCCGCGGCAATTTTTCTGCATTCGTCCGTGAACTCCGCGCCCGGCAGAAGCGAAGGGTGACCGCAGGCCGCGTAATGAAGCCCCAGTTTGGCGCACCCTATCATCAGGGAATTGCCCATATTGTTGCGCGTATCACCCATGAAAACCAGTTTTTTACCTTTCAGCCCGCCCAGATGTTCCCTTATCGTGAGCATGTCGGCCAATATCTGCGTTGGGTGATAGTCGTCCGTGAGCCCGTTCCACACCGGCACCCCGGCGTATTGCGCGAGCGTTTCGACCACTGAGTGCTTGAAACCCCTGAACTGTATTCCGTCGAACATGCGTCCGAGCA
>JAITAT010000243.1 GCA_031283975.1 Synergistaceae bacterium | reverse complement strand
GGAGGAAACCGACCCGTCGAAGCGAGACCGCGAAGTTTGGTGGAGATGGGCTCGGACCGCGTGCAGGGACGCGATAAAACTTGGCGGGATTATGGAACGGGATGAGGCTATAGACCTTTTCGACAGGCTGGAGCGCTGCCGCAATCCCTACAGTTGTCCGCACGGACGCCCGACTACGATATTCCTCGCCGGTGAGAAACTCAAAAAATGGTTCGAGAGATGATCGCTGCGGAAAAAGGAGACGGCGCAGTTTACGCCGTAATAGGACCGACGGCGGCCGGAAAGACGAAGGTGGGCTTTGAACTTGCGCGGAGGATAAACGCCGAGATAATCTCCGTGGATTCCCGTCAGGTTTACAGATATCTCGACGTAGGAACCGACAAAATTTCGCGCGAGGATTGCCGAATCGTTCCCCATCATCTCATAGATGTGGCCGACCCGGATGAGATTTTCACGGCCGGAGATTTTATCGAGAGAACGGACGACGCGATCAGGCGTATAAGGCTCAGAGGCAGGATTCCGCTGCTGGTGGGGGGAACCCCGATGTACTACAAAACGATCGAGGGCAATTTCCTGTCCGAAAACCTGCCCAAGGACGAACATGTACGCGCGGAATTGGAAACTGAGGCCGAAACGCGAGGGCTTCAATCGCTTCACATGGAAATAGCCGAACGCGATCCGATTGGAGCATCCAAAATTCACCTCAACGACAAAGTCCGCATATTGAGGGCTCTCGAATTATTCAGACTGACGGGACGCAGTTCCTCGGAACTGTACGCGAGCGAGCGCAAGATGGGGACCGCGCGCCGTATAGTATATTTCGCCGTAACGCTTCCGAGGGAACAGCTTTATAAAAAAATAGAGGACAGGGTCGCCGCGCAGTTTCACTCCGGTTATCCCGAAGAAGTGAAATGGCTTCTGGCGCACGGATATTCGAAAGAACTTCCGGCATTGAGCGGCTTCGGATACAGGGAACTCGTCATGTTCCTGGATGGTAGTATCACGTTCGATGAGGCCCTTTACGGAGATATAAAATCCACAAAAACATTTTCCCGAAGACAGATGACCTGGTTTCGAAAATTTCAGCCGATTTTATGGTATGATTTATCCCAAAGCACTATGAGCAAAGTGGTAGAAGATATGGCTATGAAAATCAGTTCCGGATTCCTTGGATGAATTTTGTATCGGCAAACCCTACCGGACTTTGCTTTGGAGTGAGAAGGGCCATAGAACGTCTCGAAGCCGCTCTGAAGGAATACGGCAAGGTTTATTCGTTTGGAAGCCCGATTCACAACCCGCAGGAAGTAGCGCGATTGTCGTCTTTAGGACTTGTCGTGATGGACGATCTCCGTTGTATTCCGGAAGGTTGCGTTGTTTTTGTCCGCGCGCATGGCATCGCCCGTTCGGAATTAACGGAATTGGAAAACAGATGCGGCGCCGTTGTGGACGGGACGTGTCCGTTTGTCAGAACAGCGCAAAATAGAGCCGAGTCGCTTTCGGCCGAGGGATACAAGGTAGTGATACTGGGAAATTCGGAACACCCCGAGGTAAAGGGTATAGTGGGATTTATCGGCGGCGAGCCGCTTGTGATAAACAGCGCGAGCGAGATAGACCGCGGAAGGCGTTACGGGAAAATAGGAATATTGAGCCAGACCACCCAGAAAGAAGAAACACTGGCGAAAGTCGTCTCAAAGTTCGTATTCCTCTCGGAAGACATCAAGGTATATAATACTGTCTGCCGAGCCACTATCGAACACCGGGAAGCGGTTAAAAAACTCGCTTCGTCGGTGGGGGTTCTGCTGGTGATAGGCGGCAAAAACAGCGCCAACACCCGCGAACTTTTTGAAATAGCGGAAAGCACCGGCGTGCTTTCGCTTTGGGTGGAACACGCCGGAGAAGTCGATTGGAGGTGGCTGAAAGGGAGAGGAACAGTAGGAGTGGCAGCGGGCGCAAGTACGCCTGACTGGCTCATAAATGAATTGACATGTAAATTAAAGAGGCTGTAGGTTCGAGGAGGATGTGACGGTAATGGTGGACGAGATCCGCAATGGGGAATTGACGGCGCATACGCCGGGAAGCACGACGGCGGAAGAGACGATGGAGAGTATCATCGAGCAGATGGGCGGCTTTGAGGATATCCATCGCGGCAAGGTGGTCGAGGGAGTCATAGTCGACTCCAGAGACGATGGTTGGCTTGTGGACGTGGGCTTCAAATGCGAAGGTTTCCTCCCTCAAAAGGAGTGGACTCACCCGGTTTTGGTCGAGTCCGCGCAGGAACCGGCTGTGAAAGACAAGGTCCGCGTGCAGGTGACCAATATCAGTCAGGGCGAGGAAGCCCAACTGACATTGAGCCGGTGGCGTTGTGAATTCGACGAAAGATGGAACCGGCTCGAAGAAGAACTGGAGAAAAACGAGATAATCGACGTGCGCGGCAGGCGCAAGGTAAAAGGCGGCCTCATCGTGGATTGTTTCGGGCTGGAGGGCTTCATACCCATCTCACACCTGGCGGAGGAAGGACGCGGAATCAATCCGAGCAAGCTGGTGGATCAGACCTTCGCGGTGAAAGTCATCGAACGCGATCGCCGCAAGCGCCGTTTTGTCATGTCGAGGCGCTCGATACTGGAAGAGGAAATCAGCACGGAGCGCGAGAAGTTCTATAATTCCGTCCGCGAGGGCGACGTGCTGGAGGGCGAGGTCAGCAGCATAACGAGTTTCGGCGTATTCGTCAATCTCGGTTCCATCGAAGGACTCATCCATATAACGGAGCTTGCGTGGCAGCGCAACGCCAAGGCCAAGGAACTCGTGAACAAGGGCGACGTGGTGAAAGTCAAAGTCATAGGAATAGACCGCGACAAGAACCGCATCTCTCTTTCCATGCGCCAGACGCTTCCCGATCCGTGGGACAGCGCCGCCGAGCATTGGTCTCCGAAAACCGAGGCGGAGGGCGTCGTCACCAATATGACCGATTTCGGCGCGTTCGTCGAGATAGAACCGGGGGTAGAGGGCCTCATACATATAGGAGATTTGAGCTGGACGCGCGTAAAACACCCGAAAGAAA
>JAITAT010000203.1 GCA_031283975.1 Synergistaceae bacterium | reverse complement strand
GCGGCAGGCCCAGCAATTTCGCGATTTTTTCCCTGTTATAGAGACCGATGATGCATGTCCCGAGTCCGAGGTCGGCCGCTTCCAGGCAAATATTGACTGCCGCGCCGCCGATGTCGCCTTTCGCGAAGAACTGGCTGTCCAGCATTTCGCGCAAGGCGGGCATGAGTTCGGCGTGTTCCTCCAGCACTATTATGAAAGCGCCCGCTTTGTCGGTGAAAGCGTTGTTGCCGAATACCTGCCCGCATTTTGCTATTTCCGCGACCTTGCCCGGATCGTCGGCCACTACGAAGCTCCACGGCTGACCGTTGCAACCGGAAGGCGCGAGACGGCCCGCTTCGACGCACTTGGTAAGTTTATCTCTTTCGACCTTCGCGCCCGAAAAACTCCTGCAACTCTGGCGGCGCGCCGCCAACTCCAAAAAATCGCCCAATTATTTACCGCCTCCAATTTTTTATGATGTATTACAAGACCATCCTACATTATAAACCAAAAATAAGAGGTAAAATAATCAACGGAAAGAAATATAGTCAAACGGAGGGCGCTTACAATGTCAAAAGAAACGATAGGCTTTATCGGCACCGGAGTGATGGGCTGCGCTATGGCGGGACATCTAATCGATTCCGGCTACAAACTCAACGTTTACAACAGGACTCGCGAAAAGAGCGGCCGGCTCGTAGAAAGGGGAGCGGTATGGCGCGATTCGCCGGGGGATGTCGCGGCGCTCAGCGATATCGTGATAACGATCGTCGGGTATCCGCAGGATGTGGAGGAAGTATATCTCGGCGGCGGCGGAATAATTGAAAAAGCCGCCAAGGGCGCGCTGCTCATCGATATGACGACGTCTAGCCCGGCGCTTGCGGTGCGGATCAGCGAACGAGCGAGAGAGCGCGGCGTCGGCGCGTGCGACGCTCCTGTCACCGGCGGCGACAAGGGCGCCCGTGAGGCTTCTCTCGCCATACTCGTGGGAGGGGAAGAGAGCGATTTCAAGCGGGCGCTGCCGATATTTCAGGTCATGGGAAAGAACATAACACATTTTGGGCCCGCCGGATGCGGACAGACGGCCAAACTCGCGAACCAGATAATCATAGCGGGGACGATGACGGGAGTATGCGAGGGACTGGCTTTCGCCAAAAAACTCGGCATCGACCCGCGAAAACTTTTGGATTGCGCCGGTTCCGGCAGCGCCGCGAGCTGGAGTCTCCTGAATTACGGCCCCAGGATATTAAGCGGCGATTTCGCCCCGGGCTTTTTCATCAAACACTTTGTAAAAGACATGAAACTGGCGAAAGAGTTCGCCGAAGAATCGGGTATGCCGCTCGAAGGTCTCCGCGCCGCGCTAACTCAGTACGAGAAAGTAATGGGGGAGGGCGGCGGCGAAAACGGGACGCAATATCTCTACAAACTGTACGACAAATAAAAACCGTTAGGCGGCGCTCACGATCTTTATCTGTATTGTACGCGGTTAAAGCAGGGCTTGCAGCAATTTTTTGTCGGGTTTGGATATGACGGTTTTGTTCACGAGCATTCCGTCGTCCGCCATTCCGGCGACGGCGGCGTCGATCGCGATCTTGACCGACGACGTGTCGCCCGCGACGACGACGAAACTCTTGCCGCCTATTCCGGTTCCGAGACGCAGATCGACGAGATCGACCGGAGACGTCTTGACGGCGGTATCGGCGGCTATTATCGAGGCCGTCACGGAGAAAAACTCCATGACGCCAATCGCTTCCATCTTTTCGGGCATGCCCGACATATTGACGGCGGCTATGACTTTTGGGTGTATCTTCGAGAGTACGAGGGACGAGACCAGATATCCCCTTGCTATGCTTTCGCCTATCTTTATGGCTTTTTCGACATCGGCGACCTGGCCGTTTATCATGATGTAATACTTTCCGGGACAGGAGGCCTTCGCGAATATGAGATCGACGGCGACCGCTTTGAGCATCGCGTCGCCTATTTCTATCCCGCTCGCTATGCTTGAAAGTTCGACAAATCCTATGGTATCCATGCTGCCCGCCTCCTTAGGCTGCGCCCGCCGCGTTTATCGCGATAAAACTTCCGGCTTCGGACACCGCCCCGTCTATGCTAGCGTGTATATTGGCGCTTACCTTGCCGCCCGATTCCGCTATCAACTGCCCGCGCGTCACATAGTCCCCAACCTTCACTATCGGGTTCGCCGGAGCGCCTATGTGCTGTTTCACGGGTATTCTCACCGTTTCTGGCGTTATTTCCTCGAAATCCGTGACTTTATTCTCGTACATATTCAAAAGCCCCATCCTCGCCATTATCTTTCGGGGCGCGATTTTTCTGTACTCGCGCATAGGGTGCGGCTCAAGCGGCATATCCGGCCTGGCGTAGCGGGTTCCGGCGAGCTGTTTTTTGACGTACTTGTTGACCTGTCTGGGCGAAAGGCCCATAGGACAGGCAAATGTCTCGCATACGCCGCATTCGCAGCATATCAGCGCCTCCTGGAGTATATCGCTCGCGTTCATCGTCTCGTCGAAATTCATCGCGGCCATCTGGCGCATGACCATGTGCGGCCTTATTTTATGGCCCGCCAGACGCCGGGGGCAGAGGTCACTGCAAAATGTGCACTGAATACACGCCGATTTTGCCCTGTTCAGCATTTTAGGCACGGCCAACTCGTGCAGCCTCGCGATGAAGTTGCCGGAGTCGGGGATGACAATTATTCCCGACGTCGTCTTCGTCACATACTTTTCCCCGATATCCTCCCCGTCGGAAACCGCGCCCATCATCGGGCCGCCGTCTATTATCTTGAATTTCGCCAATTTGCTTCCCCCGCACGCGTCCACGCAGGTTTTGAAGGAGGCGCCGATAGGGACTCTGAGGACTTTCGGATATACAACCTCGCCTGTGACGGTCAGGAATTTGTGTGTCACTGGCAAGCCGCGCGCGGCGTCGCGCACGTTTAAGACCGTGGCGACATTTGAGACCACCGCGCCCGTCTCCAGAGGGATCCCCGACGGCGGCACGGTTTTTTTAGTGATGTCGAACACTATCATCTGTTCGTCTCCGGCGGGGTAGTAGTTGTCGAGCGGAAAGATTTTTACGCCGTCCGCGCCGGCGCGGCGTATGGCGTCTCCCACGCTTCGCGTTTCCCGCTCGTTGACGCTTTTTATCGCTATGTATGACTCTCGGGCCGACACAAGTTCGGCTATCGCGCGGACTCCTTCGATAACTTCGTCGGCGTGTGCGTTCATTATGTATTTGTCGGTGGACAGCAGCGGTTCGCACTCGGCGGCGTTCACCAGCAGGTATTCCACCTTGCAGTCAAGCTTGACGTGCGTCGGGAACCCAGCGCCTCCGGCGCCCACCACTCCGGCTTTGAAAATGTTTTCGAGCAGACTCGTCGCGGCCACCTCCAAATAGGGCTTTGTCAACCGCGCGTTAAACTATACGGAAAGAGCCGAAGAGCACGCAGCGCCTTGTTCTGCAGAAAGAGAGCGGCGTCGTCGGTCCCTGACCGGTCGTCGTGGCGATGGTGAACGCCGTCGGGCAGTCGCCGCCGTAGCCAATCGCCGCGAAAGACGGGGCGTTTTTGGTGAAGATGGTTGTCTCCATCGCGCGGGCCATCTCGCTCATGTGGTTTATATTGGTGCTGTGTATGAGCGCGGAGTGTCTGTAACCGTGTTCCGCTCTCAACGATGCCGCGAGGCCCTCCTTGAAATCCGCGACTCTCACCATCGGAAGTATGGGCATCAGCATCTCTTCCTGCACGAACGGGTGGTTTTCTGAGGTCTCGATCAGTATAATGCGTACGTTTTCCGGTATTTTTATCCCTATCTTCGATAGAATATACTGCGGGTTTTTGCCGACCATCGATTTGTCGGGCGCGCCGTCCTTCAGCGTGACCGACATCAGTTTTTCTATATCCTCCCGATGTTTGAGTTCGAATACGAGCCCGTCCTCCAACATGTATTTTTTGAGCTCGTCCGCGACGCAATTCACCGCGAACAGCTCTTTTTCCGCCGTGCAGGTGAGATTGTTGTCGAACGAACATCCCAGCATGACGTCACGGGCGGCCTTTCTCAAGTTAGCCGTCTCGTCCACCAGCACCGGCGGGTTTCCGGGGCCGGCGCCTATAGCGGGTTTCCCTGAACTCAGAGCCGCTTTGACGACCGCCGGTCCGCCGGTCGCGGATATCATGCGTATGCTCTTGTGGGCCATCAGCAGTTTCAGGTTTTCCATGCTAGGTTTCGTGAGCGTGACGACCAGTCCGCGCGGCGCGCCGTGTTTTTCGAGAGCCCGGCCAACGTATTCTATGGTTTTCCGCGTAGACGCTATAGCGCCCGGGTGCGGCGCGAACACCACGCCGTTGCCGCCCGAGATCATGCATATCGTATTGTTGAACACGGATGCGACTGGGTTTGTCGAAGGCGTTATGGAAGCTATCACGCCGAAGGGCGACAGTTCTTCAAGCGCGAGCCCGTGATCGCCCGTAATAGCGTTCACTCGGAAAAATTCCGGGCCGGGCGTCTTCTCGATGGAGAGACGCTTTTTTATTATCTTGTCGTCGGCCCTGCCCATGCCGGTCTCCTCCATGGCCATCACGGAGAGTTCCTCTATGATTTTGTCGTCCAGCAGTTCGGCGCGCATATTGTTGATTATCCTGATGCGCTCCTCCAGCAGAAAATCCCACTGCCACGCGCGTTGGGCTTTTACCGCCGTCTCGGCGGCTTCGTCTACCGATTCGTACGCGCTTTCAGTGTCAGATCCCCCGGCAGAGCCGAGTTTTTCGAGTACCTTGCGCGTCACGTTTTTAACAAGAGTTTCCTGAGTGGTCAATTAACTCACCTCGCAAGTGTTTTGTTATCTATATCAATTCAATCTCAACA
>JAITAT010000191.1 GCA_031283975.1 Synergistaceae bacterium | reverse complement strand
TTATAGAACGGATATTCTCCCGTTATTCGAGGGTAAAAACCTTTAAAAGCCTGCTGCTGCAAGCAGGTAGAGTCCTCTTGGGCATTTACTTCGCCTTCATCCTGCTGGATCATTTCAGCATAGACCCCAAACCGCTGCTCGCCGGCATCGGAGTCGTTGGGCTCGGTTTGTCCCTCGCGGCACAGAACATATTGAGGGATTTCATCAACGGTCTTTTCATAATAATTGAGGATCAGTTCAACATCGGCGATTGGGTGACGATAGGAAGCTTCTCCGGAAGCGTCGAGCATTTCACCATGAGGGCGACCCGTCTGCGCGCCAGGGACGGAAGGCTGATAATCATCCCAAATGGAAATATCTCAGAGGTTATTAACAGCACAAAGGACTTCGCCGTGGCGCTGGTGGAAGTCGGAGTGTCCTATCAATCGGACGTGAGAAAAGTGATCGAAATTCTCGAGGAATGCGCGGCCGACACCGCGGCGGCGATGCCAGGCGTTATAGTGGAAGAGGCGAAAGTCCAGGGCATATTGGCATTCCGGGACAGCGACGTGCTGATGCGCGTCACGGCGAGGACGCTGCCGGGCGAGCAATGGGCCGTCGAACGCGCCATGAGGATAATGATAAAGGAAAAATTCGACAGGCTCGGAATAGAGATACCGTTCCAACAGGTGGTCATTCATACGGAAAACGAAAACGCGGAGATCGTCAGAGCGGGGTAGTCCGCCTGAGCGGCTTGGTATCAGTCTATAAAAAGCAGCAGCGACACCGCCATCAATATCATGCCGCCCACCATTCCGTAGACGCTCAAGTGGTGTTCCCCGTATTCCTCCGCGGCGGGAAGAAGCTCGTCGAACGATATGAACACCATTATCCCGGCGACGCCGGCGAACAAAAAGCCTATGACCCCCTCCGACAAAAAGGGCGACAGTATGGCGTACCCCACCAGCGCGCCCAGCGGCTCGGACAGGCCCGACAGAAAAGAATATACGAACGCCTTTTTGCGGTCGCCGGTGGCGTAAAACAACGGCACGGAGACGGCTATGCCCTCCGGTATATTGTGGATGGCGACGGCGACTGATATGGCGACGCCGAGATTCGGATCGATGAGGGCGGAGGTAAAAGTGACCAGCCCTTCGGGGAAATTGTGGATCGCTATGGCTATGGCGGTGAAAATGCCCGCGCGGTGGAGCGCCGCCATATCGTTGTGCTTTTCGGCGTGTTCGCGCGGCTCGAGCGACATTTCCTCCACGGAGTGCGCCTCGTGAGGATTGTCGGATTCCGGGACGAACTTATCGATGACGGCGATCAGAGCCATGCCTGTAAAAAACGCCGCCACGGTTGCGGCGGTTCCCCATCTCGTGCCGTACAGCCCGATCAGATTGATCTTCGCCGCGTCGAATATCTCCACAAACGACACATAGATCATGACGCCCGCCGAAAACCCCATGCTGACGCACAACAGACGCGTGTTGGTGCGTTTGGCGAAAAAAGCCAGCAATGAGCCTATCCCGGTGGAAAGCCCCGCGAAGAGCGTCAATCCGAAAGCGAAAACCACAGCCTCGTCGTTCATAGCGATCCGGCCGATCCTGTCTTTCGCCGCGCGCGCATCGGAACACCTCCAAACTTTATGATTCGCGTTGTAAATAAAAATTCACAATCGAAGTTCGGATAAGATTATACGCCTTAAAAAAATAGCGCGGCAAATAAAATTGTGTTATCCTTCGGAAGCACGGAGTGGAACTACGAATCTCAAGGGAAACGAGGCGCCGGGATGAACAAAAAACTCAAGGGCAAGACTCTCGAAGCACTGTCCTCCGTCGTACCCATAAGCATTATAGTCTTCGTCCTGAGCTACGCGTTTCCATCGATTTCCATTGGCACGACCGTGATGTTTGTGGCGGGCGCCGGGCTTTTGATAGTAGGCATGGGGTTTTTCTCCCTCGGGGCCGAGATAGCCATGATACCCATGGGAGAGGCGGTCGGAGCGCAGTTTGTGAAAACGCACAAGCTGTGGTTTGTGGTGACAGTCAGCTTTTTGATAGGTTTTATCGTTACGGCGGCGGAACCCGACCTCCAGGTGCTGGCGAATCAGGTGATGGCCATTCCGAACAGAGTACTCATCGGAACCGTCGCGTTCGGCGTGGGGATTTTCCTCGTCATCGCCATGCTGCGCATATTGTTCAAGGTGAGTCTCGGATATCTTCTGATTTTTTTCTATCTGGCGCTGTTTTCGATATCCGCCTTCGCGCCGGGAGATTTTATCTCGGTGGCTTTCGACTCGGGCGGAGTCACCACGGGACCGATAACCGTGCCTTTCATAATGGCGCTCGGCATCGGCTTGTCGTCGGCGCGCGGCGGTCAGAACTCGCAGGAGGACAGCTTCGGTCTCGTGGCGATATGCAGCATCGGGCCCATATTGGCTGTTTTGCTGCTCGGCATAGGCTACAATCCGTCCGACGCGGCCTATATTCCGGTTGAACTGCCCGAAGTGCTGACGACGAAGGACGTCGTTCAGCAGTATATGATCCGGCTGCCGCGGTATTGTGAGGAGGTCGCCGTCGCTCTCGTTCCGGTGTGCGTATTTTTCCTGTTCTTTCAGATAATATTCAGGCATTTTTCCAAAAAACAGCTCATGACGGTGTGCGTGGGCCTGGTCTATACTCTGACGGGTCTGGTGCTGTTCCTAACCGGGGTCAATGTGGGATTCATCCCGATGGGGCACCTTCTCGGCTCCCAGATCGCCGCGAGCGAATACAAATGGCTTCTGCCGCCGTTGGGAATGATAATCGGCTATTACATAGTCGCGGCGGAACCGGCGGTGCACCTTCTAAACAAACAGGTCGAGGAAATTTCCGAGGGCGTGGTCTCTCAAAAAGCGATGAAGCGTTCCCTTTCGATAGGAGTCGCCGTATCGCTCGCCATGTCCATGCTGCGCATACTGACCGGCATGTCCATTTTCTGGCTGCTTGTGCCCGGATATGCCATCGCGCTCGCGCTGACCTTCTTCGCGCCCAAAATATTCACCGGCATAGCGTTCGACTCAGGGGGCGTTGCGAGCGGACCGATGACATCGACTTTCCTGATCCCGCTCACCATAGGAGCTTGCGAAAGCATAGGCGGAAACGTAATGACGGACGCTTTCGGCGTTGTGGCGATGGTCGCCATGACGCCGCTGATAACGATACAACTGATGGGCCTGATCTACGCGCGCCAGGCCAGAGTAGCCGTGGAACACGAGACAGCCGGAGCCGCGGAAACGGCCGCTATCGCGCTTTCCGATGAAATAGTCGATTACGAGGAGGAATAACCCGGTGAGCGACAGCAAACCACTCGCCCTGAAGGTGCTGGGCGTCATCGTCGACCGGACCTGGTCGCAAAAAGTCTCCGACATTCTGGCGGAGGAACAGATTCGTTTCAATTTCATCACTCTCGGTGAAGGCACGGCGGGGTCGGACATCTTGGCGCTGCTCGGTCTCAATTCGGTGGACAAGTCCGTAATCTGCTGCCTGATACCGGAGGCGGCGTCGGGTAATCTGCTGCGTCTGATATCCGACAGAATACATCTGTCAAAACCGGGGAGGGGCATAGCGTTCACCATGCCTATAACCGGAGTGTCCGGCGCGGCGCTCAAGTTGATAACAAAGGATTTCGAGAACAAAGGGGATGACGAAAAAGTGGAAAATGGCAAAGCCGCGGCAAAATACGACATGATACTGGCCATCATCAATCAGGGGCACCTCGACGCGCTGATGACGGCCGCCAAAGCCGCGGGAGCGCGCGGAGGCACGGTGCTGCACGGCAGGAAGTCCACTTCCGAGAGCGACGGCAAATTTTTCGGCATAGTCCCTCAGCTCGAAAAAGACATTGTGGCCATACTCACGAAACACGATATGAAAAACGACATAATGCGAGCGCTGTCGCAGGCGTGCGGAATGCACACCGACGCCCAGGGAGTGGTGCTCTCCCTGCCGGTCGACGAGATAGACGGGTTGAAATCGGTCACCGAAGAGTAGGCGCTTACGGACAAAAAAACCGCGGGCTTTCCGTTTCGCCGGAGGGCCCGCGGGGTATGTGCCGCGTCTCGGATATATGTGGGCGCCGCGTTAAACGCCGTTTTATTTTGAGAACAACTCGACCACCAGGATTTCGTTCGCGTCGATGGGTATCTCGTCGCGCTGCGGTTCGTGGGTCAGTGCGCCGCTGAACTGTTCGAAATTCTTCTCGATATATTTCAGATCGTAGTTGCGAAGATCCTGAAAACAGGAGCGTATTTCCTCGTTTTCGCGCGATTTTTCGCGGAGAGATATCACGTCGCCCGGCTTGCAGGAATAGGACGGAATATCGAGCTTCCTGCCGTTCACCAATATATGCCCGTGGTTGACCAATTGGCGTGATTGCCGTATGGATCTGCCGAATCCTATGCGATAGACGAGATTGTCGAGCATGCATTCGAGACTTTTGAGCATCGCCGCGCCCGTAGGCTCCGAACTCTTCTGCCCCATTTTGTAGTAACGGACGAACTGACGCTCCAACACTCCGTAGTAGGCCTTTATCTTCTGCTTTTCCATCAATTGGAGACCGTACTCGGAAGTTTTTTTCCCAGCCCTTCCGCCCTTCTGCGCCTGAGCGCTCACCCTTTTGAGCGCTTTGGGATGATTGTAAACGTTGACTCCCAGACGGCGGCAGAGCTTGAACCTCGGCTCTCTTCTCGTTGCCATGACGACACTCCTTCATTTATAATATTAAGCAATATAGAGCCCTCGGCAAAGCCGACGGGCTCATTTATTCAGCCAATGGATTTTACCACCGAAACGGGAAAAAGTAAACGCCAACGGACACGAATGTGTAGGACGTAGAACGCCAATGTCCTTGAAGTTCAGAATCAGCTGTTTCAAAATCCTCCATCAAAATGCTGAGGTTTCCACTTGTAAATATAAACTTTTAAACTATACTTATGGTGGAGAAATTGTTGAATAAATGTCCCGCCGCGTGAACTGAGGCGGCGCCCGTGTATCTGACAAGCTGTTGTGATAGGCATTCCGGCGGTTTTTGCGAAGCGGAGGAATATTTTTCTAATAAAAATGAGCGTTTTAAAGAAAGTTTCAAATATCATCGCAAAAACCGGATTTTTCCTGGGGAAAGCGGATCTGGGCAATGACTCCCCGATGTCGGCGATACTCAAACTGGCCATTCCGTCGATAGGGCTTTTCGTATTCAACACCCTACTTCATCTCGTGGATACCATATTCGTGTCATGGCTGGGTGAACTGCCGATGGCGGCCATGTCTTTCACCGGACCTATAAACATGTGCGTGTTCGCGACGCTGGAATGTGTCGCGAACGGTTCAATCGCTCTCATGGGCCGCTGTTTGGGGCGCAAGGACGTAACTTCGGCCAGGCATGTGGCAAAAAGCGGGCTGTCGCTGCTGTACGTGGTATGTCTCATATCCGTTCCACTTACCATCCCTCCGGTATCGAACGCGCTTTTTTCGGTGATAGGAGCGGGGGGAAACGGAACGCTTCTGCGGATGTGCTGGCTTTACAATATGTGGGTTCCGCTGATGCTTCCCTTTATGGGTTACACATATATGGCCAACACCGTGTTCAGGGCGCAGGGCAACACGGTCACACCCTTCAAGGCCATTTCCATAGCGAACGCCATCAACATAGCTCTCGATCCTCTGCTCATATTCACGTTCGGATGGGGCATAGCGGGCGCGGCTATAGCTACGTGGATATCGCGCATCGTTTCGTCGATTTATCTGTTCCACAAGATGAAAGAGAGCAGTGCCATAATGATATCGCCGCTGACACTGCCAAAACACTGGCTGATGAAATACTGGAAGCCGATCCTGCTGATAGGCGTGCCGGTCGGGCTCTCGACCGCAAGCGCTGCGCTCGGCATGGGAAGCGTCAACAGGATACTTTCGCCGTTCGGTCATCGCGCGGTCGCATCGTGGATGCTGGGCCTCAGGGTCGAGGAGTTGGCGTTCAACTTTCTCAACGGTGTCACCATCGCACTCACGCCCTACATAGCCTTCAACTATGGTAAAAGAGACCCCGAGCGCATGATCGC
>JAITAT010000185.1 GCA_031283975.1 Synergistaceae bacterium | reverse complement strand
TAATTCCAAGAGTTAGCCGTTACCGGGGATGTGAGCCCGTCCTGCTTTCCGATAGTCTCTATATTCAGCGCCCCGTCGGACAACAGATTCGACCTGCCGCATATATACACCCCAGACGAGCCGAGAAGCCACAGCCCGTCGTCGCCGATGACTCTGATATCGAATACGCTGTTGTCGTACCCCGCTAGTTTGTCTATCCTCCGAACGCCCGCGCCGTCCAGAAAACAAACGCCGTTTCCGGTGGAAACCCAGATGCCGCCGTTCGCATCATCAAGGGTCATTCGCAGAATCACGCCGGAGGAGAGCCCGTCTTCCGTCGTTATATCGGAGACAGTATCCCCGTCAATTCTGTATATCCCCCCTCCGTCGCTGCCGGCATATATCACGCCATCCTCGGTTTCGACGGCATTAAGGATGACGGGGGTGGACAATCCGTCTTCTATGGTGAAGTTTCGCTTTACCTTGCCGTCCTCTATGACCGACACGCCGCTGGATGTAGTCGCGATGACCCCGCCTCCGTGACGAAGCGAAAGGGAACGAACCCTTTCGTTCACAAGACCGTCGCCGACATTTATTGAAATCCATTTACCGTCTTTATAGCGCACTACTCCAAAATCCTGATAAGTCCCGATCCAGAGATTATCCTCCGAGTCGGCGGCCAGGGCGCGGACTCGGGTGTTTCGCAGTGCCTCCGTCAGATCGTTTGCGATCTCTTTCCCGTCGGGGCCTATTATCAGCAATCCATCGTCCGTTCCCAGGTAAAGATCGTCATGATATTTGACTATCGCGTTCACCGTCCGCTCCGGTATGTTATAGGCGAAAAATACATTCTTCAATTTCGCCCTCGACATGAGCAGCACCCCGCTGCGGCTCGACGCAAACCATAAGTTACCCTCGTAGTCCTCTATCATATTCTCGAAGGAGTTGTTTATGAGAGCCCCGTCCACGGGATGAAAATTTCCCCCATCGAAATATCCGATGCCGTTGTCTGAACAGACCCATATCCGTCCCCTGCCGTCCTCATAGAATCCGTTGGCAGTATTTCTGTCGCTGGCGAAAAGCCGGGTATACTTGTCGGCTCTGGGATCGTAGGCGAATATCCGGCCGCCGTATGATCCCAAATATATCGAGCCATCCCTGGAACAGAAGACGGAGTGAAGGTTGGCGCCGTCGAAACGACCCGCGGGAATACCTGAAACTACCGCGCCGTGATGGACGACGATGACGCTTCCGTCGTTCAACACGCACCATGCGTCATCTTTGGGCGAGACGCTGATATTCGTGGCAAGTATCGGCCTGCCGTCGGGCATCGCGACCGTCACTATCCCGCGGGATTCCGTGATGTAGGCCAGCCCCGACGTGGTGGACACGTAAATATTGCCGGACGAATCCTGAGCGATCGACCTGACCGACTGTGACGGGAGACCGTCTTCCGTCGTAAAAAACGAAAATTCGCCGTTTTGATAGAGCGCGGCTCCTGAATCGTTCGTGCCTATCCACAGCCCCCCGCGCGAATCTTCAAAAAGGGTGAATATGTTGCTTGTGGGGAAAGAGCCGTCCGTTCTACCGAACACCTTGGAACGCTGGCCGTCGAATCGGACGAGGCCGTCGTAACTGGCGACCCAGATATACCCATCCCGCGTTTGGGTAATTTTGTTCGCGGTAGTCACCGAAATTGCGCTGTCCTCGGAAAAACGCGTCTGGATATATTCGGACAGGAAATCCTGATCCGCGTAAAGCGCCCGAGCGAAGAACATGAAAAAGAAGAGCGGCAGAGCTAATTTTACCGTGCTGGTCACGGCGGCGCGGAAAGCGTTCTTTTTTGGACACTTGATGAATCTCATGAAAAATCGCCCTTTCTCCGGGTTTCCCGATCACAAACGACCGTTTGATGCCGTCCTTAACAGACCATCGATAATTTTCGCGGCTGCGTCGAAGTCGGAAATCAGGACGCAATCCGATACGCGGGAAAACTCCGGCGCGAGTTCCCCGCCCGCCCGCGAACCGGCGAGTTTGCCGAGCAGTTCGTCTATCGCGCGGATGTTCCCCGCCTCCAACGCATCTTTCAAATGAAACAGCGTCTCCCTGTCCGAGGCGGGCGCGTTTCCCGCGCCGCCCGTTTCTTCGCACAGCGCGGAGTCGATATGTCCCGCAAGCCCGAAGAGATTTTCACGGAACCCGCCGATCCGTTCCCGGATGAACGCGGCGTCGCCGGCTTTCCCCGCCGCTTCCAGGGCGGCCGCTTCTTCTGACAGAGCCGCCGCTCCGACGCTGGCCAGGGCGCTCTTGAGCGCGTGAACCTGAGTCGTGAAATTTTTTATGTCATTCCCCGCCTGTTCCGCGGTCAGAAATTCCATTCTCGCCTCCGCGTCCTTGCGGAACGTCGAAAGCGCCTGCGTATAGCCCTCAATGGTTCCTCCGGTCATGATGACGCCCCGCTTTATATCCACGCCGGGAATTACCGGTTCTCGCGGCGTAATCCCAGCCGGAACCTCGGTTTCAGGCTCCCGTTTTCCGCCCTCTTTTATCTGTTTTCCTTTGGGGAGCCACTTCTCCATAATGTCGTCCAGCTTGGACACGTCTATGGGCTTGGCGAGAAAATCGCTGAAACCCTGGGCCAGAAACATCTCCCTCATCCCAGATACGGCGTTTGCCGTCAGCGCGACGATGGGAACCGGATGCCCCTCGTCCGTCCGCTCTCGCTCCTTCTCCCATTTCCGTATCAGCGCCGCGGCTTCCACTCCGTCCATCTGGGGCATCATGTGATCCATGAACACGATGTCGTAGGCGTTGCGTTTGACCAATTCCACCGCTTCAGGGCCGCTCAGGCACGAGTCCACATGCGCTTTGTACGGCGCGATGAGCCCTTCCGCGACCTTCAAGTTTGTCGCTATATCGTCCACAACTAAAAGACGCGCGTCCGGGGCGGTAAACCGGGTTCCGGCGAATGCGGCGCTTTCCCCGTAGTTCCGGCGGTCGGGCGCGCCGTTCAAGACATCGGCTATCGACAAGGTTTGTACCGGCAGGGACACAAAGCGGACGTTCGGAACATAGGCTTCGGTTCCCCATTCGATCATCAGCGCCAACGGCGGCGTTTTTTTAGCGGGCAGTTCCTTCTCCAGCCGTTTCATCACCGGCTTTATGCGGTCATAGAGGCCGTAACCGGAGAACGCAAAGTACCATTCCTCGTCCCGAAGGGCTTGAACAAAGCTCTCAATATCCGTCACAAGCCGGAATGGAACCCCCATGTTTTCCAGCGACCACGCGACCGACTTCGCGTAAACCACGCGCCCCTCATAGATCAGCGTTTTCTTTTTGCCGGGGTCGTCCACCGCGGCGAATGGCATATCCTGCGCGATCTCCTGTGGGATGAGCGCGGTAAAGACGCTGCCGCGCCCGTATTCGCTCTCCACGGAAATGTCCCCGCCCATAGCCTCGCAGAGCCGTTTGGTTATCGCCAGCCCCAGCCCCGTCCCCTCGACGCCCCGATTCCGCTTCACGTCCACCTGGACAAAGTCGCCAAAGAGTTTTCGCTGATCCTCGCTCTTTATGCCGATCCCCGAATCCGCTACGTCTAGCCGCAGCGTCACTTTATTCTCTTCCCTTGCGCCCTGGGTGATGGTCACGCTGATGAAACCCTTCTCCGTATACTTCGCCGCGTTGCCCAGCAGGTTGAGGAGCACCTGCCGGACGCGCACCTCGTCCCCCGTGAGCATATTTGGGATGGACGCGTCTATATTGGTGTAAAAACGGATGGGCTTTTCCGCCAGCTTCATGCGGACGATATTCACCACGTCGTTGACCAGGGAGGAGAGGTAATACGTGACCGGGACGAGTTCGAGGCGGCCTGCCTCGATTTTGGAGAAGTCGAGCAGGTCGTTGATTATCGACAGGAGGTTTGACGACGCCTGCTTGATGTCCCTGGCGTAACCTCTGGATTCATCGTCGAGCTCCCTCCGCAGGAGCAGCTCTGACATGCCGCTGATGGCGTTCATGGGGGTGCGTATCTCGTGGCTCATGCTGGCGAGGAAGCTGCTCTTTGTACGGTTCGCCTCGTCAGCCGCCTCCTTGAGTTCCAGCAACCGCAGGTTCTGAGCCGCTATCAGGCGGTCTTTTGTCTTGCGGGTCGTTTCCGTGACGAAGGGCATGAAGAGTACCATGACATAGGCGACAACGACGCGAACCGCGATTTCCGCCGGATATGTGAAGCGGGACGCCCCCGGGATAAA
>JAITAT010000130.1 GCA_031283975.1 Synergistaceae bacterium | reverse complement strand
TTTCACCCCCCTTACGAGCGGCGGCCAGTGGGGTTTCGCCGTTTCGGGAGGGAGAGAAGAATGGGATTTGAACGGTTTTGATGAGTACTCAATCGGAAGATACTCCGCCCGAGTGATGTATTACAGGGACAGGATAAAAAATTACAGGCTGGGGATAGGCGTTGGGGGAGAATACGCGGACACGCCCGGCTGGCGAAGGTTTTCGTGGGGACCGTACCTGTATTTCAACAGAGATACCCTGGATAACATGCTGACTCCGTCGAAGGGATATTCATTCAACTTTCAGCTTTGGCTGAACAATGAGGACATAGCCGTGTCGCGGACTACGCTGAACGCGTATATTCCGTTGAGGAGCAATCTGCGTTTTTTGCTGAATTTTGGCCTGGAGACGGGAGAGAATGACAACCCAGCGTATCGGGTGGTTCTCGGCGACAGGGAGGAACTGCTCTCGCTCGCGAGACATCCCTGGGCGGGAGATCAGGCGGCGTGGACGAGCGTCGGAATAGGCAGGGATTTTCACCATTCGTGGTGGGGAACGCTGAGAGGGGATATCTTCGCTTCCTATGGAGCGGTATTGGAAAGCTGGAACGTCACTCGCGATGCCTGGGAGGCCGGGATCGCTTTTACGGTTTCCGGACAGCCTCTAAAAGGAAGGGTAGCTATGGTTTACAGCAGCGATAACGAGTTTGTATTCGGGTTTTCCATAGGCAATCCGGCATGGCACGTATCCCCGCTGCCATGAAACGTTAGGAGCCGAGGTGAAGAGATGGGGAATTTTATTTTCCACGGCTGCGATACGGTCGAACTGGCGCGCAAATACGGTACTCCGTTATACGTCGTTTCGGAGGACGAGATAACCAGCCGGATACGCGCGATAAAATCGTGCTTCGATGAAAAATACGAGAGGTGCCGCACTCATTTCGCGTCGAAGGCTTTTTTGACGCGCGATATGCTGCGCGTTTTGATAGACGAGGGTCTTGGACTCGACGTCGTGTCGGGCGGCGAGCTTTATCTCGCGCGCGGCGTGAGCTTTCCGGCCTCGCGGATAGCGTTTCACGGAAACAGCAAGACCGCCCGGGAGATATCCGACGGAATGGAATACGGCGTCGGTAAATTCGTCTGCGACAGCGTCGACGAGATAAACCTCATCGACGAAACGGCACGGAAGTCAAATTTGCGCGCGAATATCTTGATCAGGGTAAACCCCGGCGTCGAAGGAAACACGCATAAACATATACTGACGTCCGGCGGCGGGACCAAGTTTGGCCTGTCCCCCGAGGCGGTTGTAAACGCCATGCCGGTTCTCATGAAGATGAAGAACGTCTCGCCGCTCGGTTTTCACTTTCATGTGGGTTCCCAGTTGATGGACGAGTCGGCGCATCTTGCGGCCGCGGACGTCCTTCTCTCGCTTATCCGCGATCTGCGCTCCAAAATGGGTTTCGAGACGCGAATACTGGATATGGGCGGCGGGTTCGGAGTATCCTATACGGATGCCGACAGGCCCATTCCGGTCGAATGCTTTATCGAAGCCATGGTGAAACGGGTCGAAGAGTTTTGCGCCGGCAGCGGCATAAAACGCCCCGACCTTATAATCGAGCCCGGGCGCTATATAACGGGCCCGTCCGGGATAACGCTCTATACGGTGTGCGGCGTGAAAGAAGTTCCCGGTGTCGCGGTTTACGTCGGGATCGACGGAGGGTATCCGGACAACCCCCGCCCCGCGCTCTACGGGGCCGTTTACGACGCCGTGGCGGCGAACAAATACGGAGAACCCCCGGATTGCAAGGTCACTATAGCGGGCAAATGCTGCGAGTCGGGTGATATAGTCATCCGTGACATAGCTCTGCCGGCGGTCGAACGGGGTGACGTGATAGCCGTCCTCTGCACCGGGGCGTATAATCACGCGATGGCCAACAATTACAATAAAACTCCGATTCCGGCAATAGTCGCCGTGAAAAACGGACGCCCGCGTCTCTCCGTGAGACGCCAGACATACGCGGATTTGTACGCGTGCGACCCGCTGCTCGATACTAAAGCCCCTTCTGCTCCGGCAGAGTGAAATTTTTACCGCGCTCGCCGAGATAGTGAGCGTCGCCCATCAGGCTCATTCTCGGCGGCTTGCCCGCGATGACTTCCACTATCGTCAGCCCGCAGTTCGCTATCTGAAAACTCCAGAAGCTGGACAAGGGAGCGTTCAGGAAGTGGCAGACGAGCGTTTTTATCACGGCGTCGTGCGCCGTTACGCAGACGTCTCCCGAATATCTTTCGGCTAGCTCCGCCGCCGCCGCCGCCGAGCGTATCTGGACGGAGCGCAGTGATTCGCCATTCTCGCCCGGCATTATGACGGTGTGCGGTTCGGAGTGCCACATCTCGATCAATCTCGGCCAGCGGGCGGAGACCTCAGATGACAAAAGTCCCTCCCAGTCGCCGTGGTTTATCTCGGTAAAAGCAGGTATCTTTTCCACGGTCTTTACGCGGCAGCGCTCCGCTATTTTTTCGGCGGCGAAGTACGCGCGCTTCAAAGGGCTGGAGACGACGGCGTCGAACCCGTGCTCGGCGAGATATTCAGCGACGCGATTGGACTGGGCGACTCCGCGTTCGTTGAGTTCGGTGTCGCGCTGTCCCTGAAAACGCCCTTCGGTGTTCCACCGCGTTTCGCCGTGCCTTACGATGAAAAACCTCATCGGTTGGTTTCCCCGTTGAGTTTCACGGTAGCGGCCCATATCATGTCGCCGTTCCGCTCGAGTTCGGAGAGAAGGTCTTTCGATATCACGCCGTCGACCTCCATGACGGCCAGGGCCAGCCCGCTGCTTTCCTTGCGGCCCAGCGAGAAATTCGCTATGTTGACCCCGGAATCCCCCAAAAGTTTGCCGACCATGCCTATGACGCCGGGGCGGTCATGGTTTTGGAACATCAGTAACTGCCCGTTGGGGTTGAAATCGATCCAATAATCGTTGACTTTGACTATGTGCTGGCGGCCTTCCTCGGTTATGGTTCCGGTCAGTGACACGGTCGATTTCTGGCTCACCGCGGTCACCTCTATGAGATTGTGGTACGTCCGCGATTCTCCGAAGCTTTCCTCGATCTCGATGCCGCGTTCCGCGGCCAGTATTGGGGCTATCATATAGTTTGTTTCCGGGCCGTGCGCCACTTCGAGCAGTCCTTTTATCACGGCTATGGTGTAGGGGCGGTTCCTGTTGCGGGGGGCGTCCTCGTCGACGAGTTCTCCTCCCCTCAGTCTCACCTGGCATTTGAGCGCGGGGCCGCCGTCGTTCTCGATGAGTTTTGCAGCCAAGACGCCCATTTTTCTCGCGAGCCGCACGAAATTCCTCTGTATGTCGTTGAGATACTGCTCCATGAACGGCAGGTTGACCGCGTGATCGTACTGCTCTCCTCGCAGAGCCGCCAGAGCGTTCGTGACGGCGATTCGCGCAACCTCCGTCTGCGCTTCGACCGTAGTCGCTCCGAGGTGAGGCGAAAGGGTCACTTTATCCGCTATGTCGTCGGCAAAGAGAGGATTGTCGGCCGTCGGAGGTTCATGGCTGAACACGTCGAACGCCGCTCCCGCCAGTCTGCCGTCGCGGAGGGCCTGGGCGCACGCCGTCTCGTCCACGATTCCGCCGCGGGCGCAATTTATCAGGTAAGAGCCGTGCTTCATCGCGCGCAGCATCTTTTCGTTGACGACGCAATGCGTCTCGTTCGTAATGGGCACATGAACCGATACGATGTCGGCAAGCGACATCGCGCCCGCGAGATCCTCCGTTTTCTGAAATCCGAGTTCCAAAATTCTTTTTTCGGGCACGTACGGGTCGAAGCACAGAATATCCATGCCGAAAGCGCGGCACCTGATGCCGACTTGGATTCCTATTCTACCTAATCCCACTATGAGAATTTTTTTACCGTGGAGCTGGCGGCCGGTGAAACGTTTGCGGTCCCACTCGCCTTGAGTGAGTGAAACGTGCGCCTGTGGGATGTGCCGCATCATGGCGAGCATGAGGGCCATCGTCTGTTCCGCGGCGGCGAGGGTGTTGCCTGTGGGGGCGTTTATGACCACTATCCCGCGTCTGCTCGCTTCCTGAATATCGACGTTGTCCACTCCGACGCCGGCTCTCGCTATGACCTTGAGTTTCTTCGCTGCGTCAATGGCCGTTTTGTCCATGGTGGTTCCGCTTCTTGTGATGATGGCGTCGTAGTGTTCTATTATTTTCAGAAGATCCGGCCTCGTTATGCCCGTTTTGATATCAACGTCGGCGTCCCCGGCTTCCTTCAGTATACGCAGCCCCTCGTCGCCCAGTGCCTCGGGGATTATTATTCTGAATTTTTTGCCGCCCATCTCAATTAGCCTCCCATATTTCAAAGGCCCGCCGCATGAAATCCCCCGCCTGTTTCCGAGATTCACCGAGAGCCGCGTACAGGCTGCCGAGCGCCAGGGAAATTTCCGGCCACCTCACGTCGTGATAGTGCGACATGCGAATGAGGTTCCCCTTGAATTTGCCCTGTCCTCCCGCCGGCTCGACCCCGATGGTTTTGAGGCGTTTCAGTATCGCGGAAGTTTCGCCGGAGGAGTGGGAAAAGGCCGTCAATCCCGGCGAACGGAATTTTTCGTCCCTGACCAGCAGATCGAAACCGAGAGATTCTATCCCGGCGGCGAGCGAGCGGGCGGCGAGCGCTCTTTCGGCGAACCAGCCGTCCGAAGTTATTTCATCGAGAGCCGCGTCCAGGGCGAAATAGAGCGATACCGGAGGCGTGTACGGGTTCTCCGGAGCGTCCTTGTACAGGTATTCCTTCTGGCGCGGCAGGTCGAAGTAGTAAGAGGGGCATTTTCTCTTCGATGCGGCTTCCCATCCGCGTTCAGATAGCCATATCAGTGCGAGTCCCGGAGGAGTCAGCAGCCCCTTCTGCGAGGCGGTGGCGAGGCCGTCGATGCCCCATTTTTCAGGGAAACACGGCATAGCGCCGACGGAACTGACGCCGTCGACGAGAACTAGGGGCCGCCCGTTTTTCGGCAACTCCCCGATGATTTCGTCGATGTGGTTGAATACTCCGGTGGATGTCTCGTTCTGCGTCAGCAGCAAAACGGACGCATCCGGGTTCGATTTGACGGCGGAAGCTACCTTGTCGGGCCGTACTCCCTCTCCCGGAGGAAGATCCACGTTTATCATCCGGGCACCCGTGAGAGTCGTAATCTCGCGGAACCTGTCCCCGAACACCCCGCACGATACCGATATGACGGAGGTATCCGGGCCGGTGAAATTCGCCGAGAGGCTTTCGAGCGCCCCGGTTCCCGATGCCGGGAATATCACGGTTTTGCCCTCGCTGTCGAGCAGGCGCGACAATTTTTCCTCTATGCCTGAAAACAGATCCGAAAATTCTTTTCCCCTGTGCCCTATGAGAGTGTGTGCCTCGCGGAGCGAAACCTCGGCGGATACGGGAACAGGCCCTGGAGTCATCAAATATCTTTTCATGTCATAAGTTCCTCCTCGTAATAAAAAATTTTTCAAGACCGGACAAAAATGGGGAGCCGTTTTTATTCCGGCTCCCCGTATCTCTTAGGATAAACGCTTTGTTTTGAAACGCTGTTAAAGAATCAATCCTCCGAGGCGGGTGGCCGGCCAATACTTATGCCTGCTCCCGTAGATGACGCGGAGCCTTCGCAGGAGATACAGTCAAATCCGCGACAACCGAGTCGATGTAAAGTATTCCTAGCTTCCAAGTTGTGTGCTTTGCGCGGACGCGGGTCAACGCGTCGCGCGTCGCCTCGAACCCCAG
>JAITAT010000058.1 GCA_031283975.1 Synergistaceae bacterium | reverse complement strand
GGCACGGCGGGCGATTTTCTCGACGGCGCGAAGAACGACATCAAATACAAGAGTCTCGTCACGTTCGAGATACAGGAGTTGATGCAGTACGGCAAGAACATAGTCGTCCCAGTGCTGCTCTTCCTCTTCCGCCAGATAGAGAAGCGTCTCACGGGACGCCCGACCCTCCTGATAATCGACGAGGCGTGGCTTGCCCTCTCGACGCCGGTGTTCGCCGGCAAGATCAAGGAGTGGCTGAAGGTGCTCCGAAAATCGAACTGCGCGGTGATATTGGCCACACAGAACGTCGCCGACATAGCCGAGAGCACCATCACCAGCGCGCTCGTCGAGTCCTGCCCCACCAAGATATTCCTCCCGAACCCGGACGCGCGCAGTCAGGCGTCGTCCGAACTGTACCAGAAAGTATTCGGGCTGAACGAAAAGCAGGTGGCGATAATAGCCGGAGCTACGCGGAAGAGGCAGTATTACCTCGTCAGTCCGGCCGGGAGGAGGCTTTTCTCCCTCGATCTGGGGCCTGTCGCGCTGAGTTTCGTCGGAGCCGGCTCCAAGGAGGACATCGCCAGAGTGAAGGAACTGATGGCTCAGTACGGCGACGATTGGCCGTTCTACTGGCTGGAAGGCCGGGGGCTCGGCTCCGCCGCTGAGGCATGGTACAAGGCGCACGATATGAAAAAGCGGGCCGGAACGGAGGCGACGGCATGAGGCGCGCCGTGAGGCTGACGGCCGCGCTTCTCGTGCTGTCCCTCGTCGCCGGCAGTCTTTCACCGGGCACGCTGTGGGCCGGGGGAAAAAATGTAATGCGGCCGGCCGAGAGAGGGAAGAAGCATGTGGACGACGAGGTGATGGCGATTTACAAACCGGCGGCGGAAATCGGCTACAAGGCGGCTGAGGCGATAATTAAGGTTGCCGGCGACGCTCCCGATGAAAAAGATATCGCCGTGAAAGTGTGGCCCCCTCTTGTGTTAGCGGACGGCGTGGTCGCGAATTTCAAAAAGAAGATTTACGACGATTACGCGGCTCACGTAAAAAAGGAAAAGTCGGATTACGCGGCCGATCATAAGGCATGGACAAACAATGTTTATAAAGACCTGAGCGGCGGCATGGATACGCTCTACAAGGGTTTGCTGGACGGCGGCGCGCTGAGTTTTTCTTCGGGGCCCGACGCGGCCGCGATGGGATTCGACGCGGCGAACCCCGGTTACAGAGGACTTGGCGGCAATATAGCCTACCTGGATGACTACAAGGATATGATGTCCGAATGGCGGAAATACTCCGAGGCGTTCATCGAAGCGAACAATTCGCAGATCAGGGAGACAGAGACCCTGGTGAAATCAGTGACCTCGATGAGGGATGAGACTTTCTCGCAGAGCGCGTACAGGAAGTCCATGCAGGCGCGCAATCAGACGAACCTGTTCGCCGGGCAGGAGGTTTCTAACCTGAGGCTCGACATAGCCCGCCAAATCGACGCCAGGACAAAAGTCGCCCTGACGCTCCAGCGAACCAGGACTGACAGACAGGCGGCGTTCGAGAGGTCGGTGGGAACATGGACGCAAACGACTCCGTCAGCGCGATTCTGAGGAAGGCTCGCGGCGCGGCGGTGGTTTTGACGGCGGCGGCCATGACGGCGGCGAGTTTCCACTCGTGGCCGCGTATGGCGGATGCCGGCGGTCCCAGCACACAGGAGCAGACGAGAATAGCGATCGCGGAAAATGCCGAGGCAACGGCGGACATTGTATTGTTCAACAGCAACCCCAATATGGTCGGCATGACCAAAAACACCGATTTAACGGCCAAAGATGAGGCGGACGAAAAACACAAGAATTACGCTAATGATCACGTCCCTGTCGTCAACAAGGTCGCTCCCGGCAGAGAGACGAACGACTATATCAAGGAAATGACCGATCTGAATTTCAGCGCCGCCGATCCGCAGACCCCCACGATCTTCTCCGCCGCCTATCAGAACAGGGTCGGCGATTTTCAGGCCGGCGCGCGAAACATTCTGCAGAGCAACAGTGTCGCCGCGAGCGACATAAAAAACTCTCAGAGTAAGATATCGCGGTTGAAAACGGCGTCGGACGGAACAGAGAGCTATATCGGCATGGCTCAGGCAGGAGGTCAGATATCGACCTTTTTGAGCCAGGAACTGTCAAAGCTCAGGGTCGATATAAGCCGCCAGATCATAGCCGAGACGGATTTCACACTCAACGAGCAACGGGAACGTGAGGAAGGGCTTCTGGCGTTCGGACAGGCTTTGCGGTCATGGACCGCTTCAGGAAGCACGGGGGGAAGTTATTGATGACCAGATGCCTGGCTGTTTTGATGATCGCCGTATTCCTCCTGCAACCGGCGGGAAGGGCTGTCGCCGGCGGAGGGGACAGCGTCGCCGATCTGACGGCTCTCGCGGCGGCGCTCACAGCCCTAGCGGTGCAGTATGAATTGGACTTGGCTCGGAGAAGCGACGTCTGGACGAATGAAAAGAGCCTTCACGAGAGAAACGTCAATGAGCTGGTTTTCGACGTCGCGACTTACTCTCTGGATCATGTCGGAATTCCCGACAGCAATACCGTCTGGAGCGATTACGCCTCCAAGATCGCCGCTCTTTACGGCAATTATCTGTACAAGAACCCCGGACGCGAGCTGTCTTTCGGGACGAGCGCGCCCCGAAGCGATTTCGACGCGAGAAACCCCGGGT
>JAITAT010000198.1 GCA_031283975.1 Synergistaceae bacterium | reverse complement strand
TGTACGACAAACAGTTCGCTGAGCGCCTGCTGGATATCGGTTTTCCGAAAACGGAGGATCAGTTCGAAAAATACATCTCATTGATTGAGAACGACGTCTCCGTGGCCGGAAAACAGGTGATGGTGTTCGACGACTTTCATCTTATACGGGAAAAATCCGTGTTTCAGTTCATCGAGAGGTCGCTCAAATCTCCTTTCCCGAACGTTTCCACCAGACTCCTTTCACGGACGGACCCTGAGATAAATTTGGTCAGGCTGTTGTCGGAAGGCAGGGTTGCCATCATCAACGAAAACGACCTTCGCCTGACGGAAAGCGAGATATCACGCTATTTTCTGCTGTCAGGGATTCCGCTGCCGGCGCAGAGCGTCTCGAATATTCAAGAGGACACTCGCGGATGGGTGTTCGCGATCAATCTGTTCAGCCTCACCATGAAAAAAAACCCATCGCAGGAACAGAACGCGCGCATCGCCATGAAGCTCAATATCTTCAAAATGATCGAAAACGAGGTGTTCCTCGTGATTTCGGAGAGATTGCGGCGGTTTCTGATCCAGTTGTCCCTGATAGACCATCTTTCCGCGGAACTGGTGTCGATCCTCGCCGAAAACGATGAAACCCTCGTTGACGAGCTGAAAAAAATCAACTCATTTGTCCGATTCGACATCTACCTGCAAGTATACTTCATTCATCACCTCTTTTTGGAATATCTGCGCCAACGGCAGAACATTTTGACCGAAGAGGAAAAGCACAGCGTCCATCTAAATGCGGCTCGCTGGTACGACGAACACGACTATAGGATGGACGCCATTTTCTACTACGACAAGGCCGGGGAATACGGAAAAATAGTCGATATCGTGCGCCATATCTACCTGCAATTTCCATATGTCTTCCAGACTCCCCGTTCCGAGGGCGACAACATCCATATCAACATGAAATTTCCCTACGACGAAACCAGGTTCATCCTCGATATTTATGACAGGGCTCCTTCTCATCTGCTGGAATGTCTCGCACCGTATCACCGCCAGTATCCGGCCCTGATGCTCGGCGTCGACATGCATGAGAAAGCCTTGGAGGACGTCAATGAACGCATTGAAAAATATTCGGCCCTGCCAAGTTCGGATTTTAACAATCATGTTCTCTGCGACGCTTACCTGATGTTGGGCACGACCAAATATTTGATGGCGCCTCGCACGGATTGCTACGATTTCCACGAATCGTTCGAAAAAGCCGAGAGTTATTATAAACTCGGCCCTTACGCGGATTCCGGCGTGCTTACCAGCGCAACCCTGAGCGCGATGGCCTCCAAGGTCGGCACGACGCGGAGCGGCGCTATGGAGGAGTATTTGGATTCTCTGACGCGCTCCGTACCGCCGATAGCCAATATTTTGGGCGGATGCGCGTACGGGCTCGACGATCTGGCCAAAGGAGAACTGTCCTTTTACAAAGCCGATCTGGACGCTGCCGCCAAATCCCTCAATCAGGCATTGCGGAAGGCCGAGGAACGAAATCAGTATGAAGTGAGAAACCGGGCGTTGTTTTATCTTCTCCGTATCGCGTTCGCCAAGGGAGATTCCGAGGAAATACAGGATGTGCTAAAAAAACTGGAAGCGCAGCTCTATATGAAAGAATACCACCCGCGCTTCACAACGTTCGACATTGTGTCGAGTTGGTATTATTCGCTTCTCAAACAGCCGAACATGATCGCGCCCTGGATATTGAACGGTGATTTCGGAAAAAATTCCATCGGAACGTTCAAAGCGGATTTCGGAAACTTCGCCAAGATGAAATTCTATTATTCTGACAGACGGTACCACGAGCTAATTTCCTTTATTGAGAGCGAACCGACTCTCAACAGTGTGCTGTTAGGCAGGCTGGAAACGAAGCTGCTGATGGCGGCGAGCCAATACCAGATCAAAAACCGCAAAGAGGCGATGGCCGCGTTTCGTGAAGCGTATGAACTGGCGCTGTCGAACGATCTGACGATGCCGTTCATCGAACTGGGAAATGATATGCGCACGCTCACGAGGGCGGCAATGAAGGATAAAGACGCCGGCATCCCGACACAATGGCTTGAACTGGTAAACCGGAAGGCGTCCACTTACGCGAAGCGGCTGATACTAGTCACGCTGGAGTATAAAAAAGCGAACAATATCAATGACGACGTGCGGCTCTCGCCGAGAGAAATGGAAATTCTGCGGGATCTTTACGACGGCCTGTCCCGCACGGAAATAGCGGCAAACCGTGATTTGTCGGTCTCGACCGTGAAGATGGTGCTGAACACGATATACTCGAAACTGGGCGCCAACAGCCTGGCGGACGTGATCAGAATCGCGATAAACCGAAATTTGATAAAAAAATGAGGGCAAACGGCCGCGTTATATCGTAACGCGAGCGCCGCATGAATAGCAGAAAATAGCGTCCTCCGGCAGGGTTGTGCCGCAAAGCGGGCAAACGCCGTCCTCCTCGACTTCGCCCTCTAACGTCATCTCCTTGCTCAGTTTTTCCCCGCACGATTCGCAGGAGTTCGCGCTTCCGGCGTTCTGCGCCCCGCAGGAACCGCAGACGATATAATCCAATTGAAGCGTCACAGGAGGCTGGATCAGCTTATCCATACCGTCCTCCATTATCTGTATTTCCTGCTCCAGTTCAGCGACTTCCTCAACA
>JAITAT010000176.1 GCA_031283975.1 Synergistaceae bacterium | reverse complement strand
CTTCAAAAGTATGGGCAGGCTGCTTATGCTGCGCCACGCCTGATGCTGATATTCGGCGTCCTCCTCCGCTATGCCTCCGCCGCGCACCAGAAGCTGCGCTATGCCGGAAACGTTTTCCGGAACCGTGAGCGCGTATGTGCGGACGAAGGGGTCCTTGCGCCAGGGGCGCAGGGTTATGTCGAAAGACACCCGCGCGCCGGGGGAAAACGGACCTTTGGGGACGACCACGTCTTCGATATAGAGCGCCCTTGGCTCCTGCGTTATCTCAACGTCGACGTCTATGCCGAAGGGCCTTATCTCCTGAAACTGATTCACCGCGAACATCTGGGTCATCAGCCGGAATTCTTCCAGCATCTGGCTCGCCACGTCGGTTTAGGAGATGAAAATGTTCGTACGCTTCCACCCGCCGCGAAGGGCGCCGCCCGAATACGAAGCGGTGACCTTTGCGGAACCGGCGCCTATCCTTCCCCAGAGATCCTCTATGCAGCCGACGATTGCGGGCGAGGCGAGGTTGGAGAGCAGGTATTTATCCTGCACGATCTGAAACGCCCTTTTGTATGAACGCCCGGCGTCTATGTCGGATAAGCTGATCACGACGGACGCCGCCGGGGCGAATCGGCCCAGACGGCCCCCTATCCCCTGCGGCCGGTCCTGGGTGACGATGCCTATGATGTTTTCGGGATTGCCTATCTTGAACGAATTGTTCATGCTGGATATGACGTTCGATATGCGCGCGTCGGTAAGTACGGCCGCCGTCGGCCCCAGACTCATAAAGGGATGCGCGTACGCGATGAACCTTCCGTCTTTCGATACGGCCGTAAGAGTCCCTACCGAACCTATTTCCACGTCGCCCCAAAGCACCATCGCCCCTACAGCCATGCCCGGCTTCACCGAAACGCCGTAGCGCACCGGCATCTGAGCGCCGTCCGGCGAACCGCCGAAAGGAGCGGCGTTTTGTCCCACGAGGCCGGTTATCCTGTCCGCCATCCTTCGCGAGACGCCCGTGACGAAAATTCCCGCCCGATCCCCGGATGATACGGCGATATCTCTCGATGCCGTCTTATCCCCGGAAGCGGGCAGCACTTCCTCTATGATCACGCCGTTCGGAACCGCGTCCTCCGATACGATCCCGCGCGGTTTTCCCGAATCCGCGACATCATCGCTCGCCGAGGGCGGAGATACCGCTATCGCGGGAGCCGGGGAGAACGACGGTATTATCTCCGGGTTATTCCATATTTCCATCATCACTTCGATGGGAGTGACCAGGCCTTTATCGTGATCGGTGAAGTTCCAGCCATAACCTATGGCGCCCACGAGCCGATCGCGTATATAAAACGGAGAGCCGCTCATGCCCGCCGCTATGCCGGTCTCTTCCACGGCTTTCCCGCTGACCTTGATAAGTATGAGGTTTTTGGGATTGCCTCCGCTTGGGATCACGTCGATGACCTCGGCCTGAAAGGATATCACGTCGGAACCTTTGATCACGGTGTAACATTCACCCTTCATCCCAGGTTTCACTTCCGAAAGGGGCATTATCGGATCGGACGGAACGAACGGAACGTATTTGAATTTCTCTCTGCCCGCGGCATACCCTGAACTCGCGCAAAACGACGCCAGAATGACCGCCGCGGCGAGCGCTCCCGAAAATTTTCTCAAAATATGACTCATGACCGCTATTCCTCCCCCGGATCCGCGTCAGAGGAGCCGGATGCGCGGCCCGTCTTGGCAAACCTCAGATACGCCATAATAAGTTCGTCCAATTCTCCGTCCAATACCGCGCGGACGTTTCCAACGCCGAAATTCGACCTGTGATCCTTGACGAGCTGAAAGGGCTGCAGGGTATAGGAGCGTATCTGGCTCCCCCACGTTATCGCCCTTTTTTCGCCTTGGAGGGACTCTATCTGTTCCCTGCGCTCTCTCTGCGTGCGCTCGAACAACCGTGAGCGCAGCACCTGCATCGCGATGGCCCTGTTCATGTGCTGCGACCGTTCGACCTGGCAGCTCACCACTATGCCGGTCGGTATGTGCGTTATCCTGATCGCCGAATCGGTCATGTTCACGTGCTGCCCGCCGGCGCCGCTCGAACGGTAGGTGTCCGTCCTCAAATCCTCGGGGCGTATTTCTATCTCCACGCTGTCCGGAAGTATCGGCAGCACCTCGACGGACGTAAAACTCGTGTGCCTCCTGTGCGCGGCGTCGAAAGGCGAGATTCGCACCAGACGGTGTACGCCCTGCTCGCCCTTCAGATATCCGTAGGCGAAGTCACCTTTTACCTCGAATGTGACGCTCTTTATCCCTGCCTCCTGATCCCTCAGTTCATCCAGAACCAGAACGCCATAGCCGTGAGACTCGGCCCATCGTATATACATGCGGCACAGCATCTCGCACCAGTCCTGCGAATCCAGCCCGCCGGAGCCGGCGTGAATGGAGACCACCGCGCTCGATATATCGTATTCCTCGTCCATCAGGACATATATCCGCTTCGAGGACATCGCGTCCTCGAGGCGTTTGGCTCTGTCATAAAACTCAGTCTGCAATTCGGCGTCGTCGGCCTCGGACAACATCTCCGCCAGCGCCTCGAGGTCGCCCAGTTCTTTCTCGAAACCCATGAACTCGTCTATCCTGGTCCGCGCGGACGCCAGTTCCCGCGATACGTCCAGCGAATCCGCTCTCTCCCAAAAACCTTCCCCCAGCGTTTTTTCCGTCAGTTCCCTCGAACGTTTTTCAAGTCCCGGCAGGTCAAAGACTGTCACGCAATTCGCCGGAGGACGAACGCAGGTTGGACATGACCGTACTTACAGGTAAAACGACCATCGCCATCCCTCCCTAATGAATACCGATTTATTTTTATCCGCCGATTATCCTCAGCATACCCATCGTCATGCGTTTGCCCTCATATTCCAGGGCGCTCAAGTCGAGAACGCTGTTATCCCTGCCCGTTTCCTCGTGCCGCCTGAGTACGGCCGTCCCTTTGCCGCCGTCGGTATCGGTCACCAGAAGAGTGGCGTCGAATTCGTCCGGTTTGCCGGTCCCGGACAGGAGCAATTTCACCTCGCCCCTCGTGCAGCCCGGCTGGTCGCAGGTGACGACTCCGATATAGTCGGCCTCGGGGTAAACTCCGTAATCGTTTTTGACCACCGCCATCCTATACCTCCTGCTGGCGCCCTCCTCGGGCTGCCAGTCGAGATATATGCCCCAAAAACCCTCCACCGGATCCCGCCCCTCCCGGCGGGAACGGGCGTAAGCTTCCAGCCCGTCCACTATCACCGGTTCGTCGCAGTCACAGGCGTGCGCGGGAAGCGGCAAAGATGCCGCGAGAAGAACCACAGCGGTGATTTTTAGGAGAGAATAAAGCTTACGGCATGGATCACGTCTCGGGAGCTTCGACATTGCGGGTCCTCCATCTCATTTCAAATTCCTCGTAATACACTTCCGGATCGAAGGTCATGCCGGCATATTCCGGCTTCTTTCTGAACTCCTGCGAAGCCGAGCCCTCGCTGCTCTGTCTTCCTGTGATGTTGCTGTCTCCCTCGGCCACCACGAAGACCGTCACGCTGTCCGCGGCGCCGTCCGCGTTCGAATCATCCGCCGCAAATCGAACGGCTTTGATCCCTTCTATCTTATGGGCGGCCCCCGTCAGCGCCGACGCGCTCGGAAGGCTGCCCGCCGATATATCGTCAGTGGTGATGTCCGCGAAACAGAACGTGGATGTGTCGTCCACGTAGGCAACCCCGGCCCTCACAAAATATATGTCGTGATACGGCCTTATGACGCCCCTGCTGACAATGTCCCGCGAAGATTCCGGTGGTTTCGTGCGGGCGGCCCTTCCACTCACGTTTATGGAATCGGCGCCCGCCGCCGTCACGAAAATGGGGCGCATCCCCATGCCGGGAAATGTGATATACGAATGAACGTTTCCGGCGCCCGCGGTGGTTATTCCGTCATAACCGCTCAACAGCGCGGAGGTTATAGCAAGCGTGGCGCTGGCGATGGCGCTGCTCCCGGCGTTATCTCCGCCGAAGACATCCACATCCGCGTTGCCGCTATATTTCACTCCCGAATAGACGGAATACGTCACTCTCAGCGCATTCCCGCTGGGGAAATCGTTCGAGATCACCTGTATCGGGCCGTGCCACGCGCTTAT
>JAITAT010000134.1 GCA_031283975.1 Synergistaceae bacterium | reverse complement strand
TTATACAACAAGTTACCTGTATCTCTGTTTCCGCGACAATAATTTGTATAAAGTTTCTGCAATTTATCCGACAAATCTGTCAGAGAATCTTTTTCCTCGTCCCATATCTCGATTTTTTCCGACGAAACGGCGCGCGCGTTTTTCATCTGGTGGTCGCCGGCGGCCTTTCTCCACGGCGCTATGACGGACGGTATTCCCAAAGCCTCTATTTCAGAGAGCGTCGAAGCTCCTCCTCTCGTTATCAGCACGTCCGAAGCGGCGTAAAGCGCCTCGATATCCCACATCCTCGGTATTCGGGCAACGTTTTTCGCGGCGCTTTGAGATGTATCGGCGCTCGAATCGATTATCAAAAACTTCCACGACGAAAATTTGCCTGATCCGGTAAGCTCCGATATAACCTCCGCCAGCTTCCCGCTCCCCAGCGATCCGGTCATCACGGCTACGACAGGTGCGCGTCCTCTGTCGTCGTCAACTCCGAGGAGCAGCCTCGCCTCGTTTTTATCCATGCTCTTAAAGCGCCGGATGGGGACTCCTACATTCGCGTACCGGGAGCGCGGCAGCGGTTCGCAGTCTTTCCATCCTGAAGCGATTGGAACGCTAAAACTCGCCGCGATTCTAGCGACGCGTCCGGCGCGCGCGTTCTGTTCGTGCAGCACCGAGCGTATTCCGCGCATTTTGCCGGCAAGCAGGGCTGGCATTGAAATATATCCCCCGAACAGGACGCAGATATCCGGCCTGAGTTTTCTCATGACGCGATTTGCCTGGAAAAAACTCGCCAGCAGTTCGGCGAATCTTTTGAGCCTGCGCGTTCCCGATACTCCCGAGGGCGAACCGGAGGCGCTCAAGACAAACGGCTCAATCTTGAAAGCTTTGTAAATTTCCAGTTCAATCCCGCGCGAGCCTGACACGTAGCTGACGCTGACTTTTGGTTTTTCACGGCGCAGCCAATCCCCGAACGCGATAGCCGGCAATATATGTCCTCCGGTGCCTCCCGCCACCAGGAGCATGGTGAGCGGCGAATCCCGGCGCGTCACGCCGATAACCTCTTCGCGGCGTCTTTTTGAAGCCGCAGAAGCAAGCCTATTCTCATCCACGCCATTACGAGCGCGCTGCCTCCGTAACTCATAAAGGGCAGGGGCATCCCCGTAAGAGGCATCATATTGGTTACGCCGCCCACATTTATAAATAAAGGAAGTATTATCGTCAGGGTAATTCCCCAGGCCACTGACTTACCGTATCCGTTCTCGGCCCGCCCGTAAAGAATCCGGCAGCGCAGCAGCCAAAAAGCGACAAGCAAGAGGACGCCGAGCGTCCCCAGCAGTCCGAGTTCCTCTCCGAGCGCCGCGTAAATAAAATCGGTGTACGCGGCGGGGAGATATTGCAATTTCTGGAAGCCGTGTCCCAGCCCTGAACCCCATATTCCTCCGTTCGCGAAAGCAATGAGTCCCTGAATAGTCTGAAAGCCGGAACCGAGAGGATCGGAGTACGGGTCGCGGAAAGCGTTGATCCTCCTCATTCTGTAAGGCTCCAGAACCACCAGAAGGACGAGAAGCAGCATACCGACGACGCCCAGCATAATCGGCAGTTTCCACCCGAAGCGCTCGGTAAACATTCCCACGCAGACGAGCGTGAGGAATATCGTCGAACCGAGGTCAGGCTGAAAAAGCATAGGTATGGCGGATACCACGATCAAAACGAGGGTCGCGATAAAGCATTTCTTTTGATCGAAAGCGTGTTTTTCGAATATTTTCCCAGACTCCAGCACCGCCGCCAGTAGCATTATCTCCGACGGCTGAATGGATATGCCGCCGATTCGGAGCCAGCGGCTGGCGCCTCCCGACGAATTGCCGATGCCCGGTATCAGAGTGGCGAACAGCATAATTACGGCGGCTATCCATAGCAGCCCGGCGATATTGCGCCAGAAACGCGTCGGAACGCAAAAAGCGATGAACATCATCACAAATCCCAACCCGAGAGATCTCGTCTGCCTGATCCCCATTGTGAAGGGCGATCCCGAAACGTCATAGACCATGTTGCTGGTGGTAGTGGTCACCATCAATATTCCAAGCCCGCTCAAAATGAGCGGTATCAGCCACAGCCAGATATCGATTTTTGCGGGAGCCTCGTTCGAGATGAAATTATCGCCGGCGTACCGCGTCATTTTTTATCACCGGCGTATTTCATGACGAGTGCGGCGAAATGCTCCCCGCGTTCCCCGTAATTTTTATACGCGTCCCAGCTTGTGCAAGCCGGAGAAAGGAGTACCGAGTCTCCGCGACGCGCCATCCTGGAAGCGAATTTCACCGCGGATTCCAAATCCCCGCTTTCGAGAAAATTCGTATAACCGCCGTTTTTCAGAGCCGCGGCTATTTCGTTGGCTTCTTCGCCTATCAGGACGGCGAATCTGGCGTATTTTCGGAGCGGCTCCAGCAGACCGGAATAGTCCTCCCCTTTGCCGCGCCCGCCCAATATTACGATATGGGGTCCCTCTATTGACGACATCGCCGCGCTCGACGCCGCTATATTCGTCCCCTTCGAATCGTCTATGTATCTGACGCCGCTCTCTGCCGTCAAAACGAGCCTGCACCTGTGCGGAGGCGCTTCGTAAGAGGCGAGGGAAGCCCGCGCCGATTCGGCGTCGAGCCCGAGAAGTTTGATCGCGGCCATCGCCATCGCGGTGTTCTCCATGTTGTGGGCTCCGATGAGGTTCGTCTCACAAAAGCGGAATAATTCCGCGCCGTCCATTTCGGCGTTTTTTTCTACGGCCGACAGAGATATCGTTCGCGGTTCGCGCGGTTCGTCCCACGAAAGCGAATAGTTTCCGCTTCCCCGGCTTCCAAGGGTTTTTTCGTCGCGCTTTTGAATGATCGAAAAACCCTCGTCCCGCACGAAAGAAAGTATGCGGGCTTTGGACGCGGCGTAGTTCTCATAGGAACCGTGCCAGTCGATATGATCGGGGGCCAGGTTTGTGACTATGGCTCCCGCGAGGCTCGCCGAATCCGCCCAGTAAAGCTGAAAACTGCTCAGTTCCAGCGCGATATACTCCAAATCGACCCCGGCGAAATCGGCGATGGGGCTTCCTATGTTGCCCGCCGCGGCGCATTTCGCGCCGGAAGCGCTTAAAAGATGCGCCAGAAGCGACGTAGTCGTGGTCTTTCCGTTGCTGCCGGTCACCCCTATCACGCGGGAGGAGATGAAAGGGAGGACGAAATCGAGTTCCGCGACGGGAGAAACGCCGCGCTCCCTGAGTTTCGCGATGATCGGCGCTTGAGGAGGAAAACCCGAACCGACGACGATTCTCTCTCCCCGGAATACATTTTCGGTGTGACCTTCCTGTTCATACGAAATTCCGGTCTCATCGAGCCGGGCCGAGACGTGGCCGGATATTTTCGAGGAGTCGGAGACAAATACCTCGGCGCCCATCTTCCGCGCCATGAGCGCCAATGAAATTCCGCTCGTCCCCGCCCCGAGGACCGTGAGCCTCGTTCCGTCCATTGCGGGTTTTTCAGACATTCCGCAATCCCCCTCCGAGTACGGTCTTTATGAGTATTATAGCGGCGACCGCGCCGACAAGGTGCGCAAGCGTGAAGCGGGAGACGATCGTGGGCTCTTTCATACCAGCGAGTTCGAAGTGATGATGGAGCGGGCTCATCCTGAAAACCTTTCTGCCGAATCCGCGGATTGCAGCTATCTGAACGGCCGACGTGACGAGTTCTATTCCGAAGATAAAAGTGGTCGGGATGATGAATATCAGCGACCTGTTCGCCATGCAGAGGCTCACCAGCAGTCCTCCCCAGAAATGAGATCCGACATCCCCCATGAATACCATAGCCGGGTTGGCGTTGTGCCACAGGAAAGCCAGTATCGCGGAGAGGCCGAACGCCGCCGATATTATCGCCGCCTGATTGTCCGCCCAGAGGAACATCGAAAGGAGGGAAACCGCTATCGCGCTGCCGGCGAGCCCGTCCAGGCCATCCGTCACATTCACCGCGTTCAAGGCCCCGACGCAGATGAAAACCAGCAGAGGGGCTCCAATGGTGAGCGGCGGCATGAAACTCGGAATCACGTATATCCCTCTTCCGCGAATCATATAAACCCACAGAGAACTGACGGCCGTTTGCAGCAATAGTTTTTGAAGGCTCGCCAGCCCCTCGCTTGATTTGCGGGCGCATTTCAGAATATCGTCAGTGAGGCCGACCAGCCCTGCCATGAGAGGAAAAGACCATATATAGAACATCTCTCTCGCTCCCGATAAATCGCAGTAATAGGCCGAGTATGCCATTACGGGCGCGAGAAGGAAAACGACTATGCCTCCCATTCCGGGCGTTCCTCTCTTTTTTTTATGTTCCTGCGGCCCGTAGTCTTTTATCGCCTCGCCAATCCGCAGGTATCTCATGACGCGTATCCATATCCCTTCGAGATATAGAGCGACGGCGAAAAAAATAAAAGACAGGCAGAGAATTATCATCGTCATATTTTATCCCTCTAAATAAGGCAGGATGCGTTCCATCCCGTAAAACCGCGAGCCTTTGACCAGTATCGCGGCGCGTTCCGCGGAATCGAAGCCGAAATCCGCGATAAAAGCATCGGCCGATTCAAAGACGCCTTTGACGGCTTCACACTTCCTGCCCGTTCCGTTCCACTCGGAACCTATCAGATATACCTCGTCGAGCAGCGCGGCCCGGCTCAGAATGACTTCATGCAGTCTGCCCGACTCGGCCCCGAGTTCTTTCATGCCTCCCAATATCGCCGTGCGTTTGAGGTCTCCGGCCAGTTCCATTTCGAGAATATTTTTAATCGCGTGAGAGACCGAAGACGGGCTCGCGTTGTAAGTCTCGTCTATCAGGATGCATCCGTTCTTCCCGCGGAGGATCGTTCCCCTGCCGGGCGAAACTTTGAAATTCGACGCGGCGAGTTCGAAATCTTCGTCGGAAAGGCCCGTCTGTATCGCGGCCGCGTATGCGAAAGCGATGTTTTTCGCGTGCTGCTTTCCGAAAACGGGCGCCTCGCAAAATACCCTTCTGTCATTCTCCGAGAGAGACAGCGACAGGATGGGGGTTAAATCCTCGCCAAAGCATTGCCTGACGTCCGAGATGCGGATATTTGTGTTGGAATACCCTACACCGACCTGTTTTATTCCGTCTTTTCTGAGTTTTTCGCCGTTCGGCATCCTCACGACGGCGGACGACAATAATTCGTTATCGGAATTATAAGACAAATATTTCAACCCGCTTGATTCGGCTATCTCCATTTTAGCCGCAAGCACGCCCTCAATATTGCCGAAACCCTCGAGATGCGCGTCGGTGACTTCCGTTATGACGCCGTGCGTCACCGGAAAACGTTCGACGAGCGCCGATATTTCTCCGGGGTGATTCGCGCCCAGTTCCAGAATG
>JAITAT010000100.1 GCA_031283975.1 Synergistaceae bacterium | reverse complement strand
CATAACTGACCACACATGAGACTTCAAAACGGGGAGGTTCGGGAATCATGGCGCAAAATGACGAGAAAATATGGGTCGTAATCGAAAAAGGAGACGGCGGCGCTTTCCACGCTGTCGCTTACGACAACGCGACGGACGCTGAACACTACTGCATGGAGATGCGGGAGCGGCGCGGAGACTCCGCGAACATAGCCGTCGCCGAAACGGAACTCAAGCGAAGAGAGGAACTGATGCATTCCCACGACGACTGGGCGCAATCCAAGGGCATGGAGGACTGACGCGGCGGCCCGTCCGAATCGCCGAACATGCTGAGAATTTTCAGCTACGTCAGGCTGCCGTCCCTGAAACAATCGCTTGGCGCCGCTTCAACTCCGAAGAGGCACGGAAAACCCATTTACATGATACCGTCGGGGGCCAGCGAGGACTGGATCCTCGATATGCTCCGCGGGGAGGGTGACTACTTCGCGTCGAGACCGGAGACGTGGAATTGGCAGGAACTTTACAACCAGCTTGTTCCTAAGACCGCGCGCCGCAGATGCGTGGATCCGCCGGATCACAATCTCATATTGCAGTTCGTGAGAGAGAGAGCCGTGCGCGGCATGGAATCACAGGGAGTTCCGATCCCGGCCGGAATGAGGCGGAAAAGTTTTGTCGCGCCGCTGGGCGAGGCGATACGGGAGATGCTGCTGGAGGGCGCCGAACCTGAGATGATATCGGAACGCGAGGTTCTTCGCGGGCTTTATGAGGATTATCTGTCGTACCTCGCGGAAAAAAAACTCGCCGACAATTCGCAGCTCCCCTCCCTGGCGCTGCTCTCTCTTGGCGATACCCTCCCCCAGTCCATGCGCGGCAGGGTCATGCGCTGGGTGGGCTTCATGTCTTTCACCGGAACTCAGCTCAAACTCGTGAAAGCCCTCGCCGAGACGGAACTTGCCATCGAAATATACATGCCGGATTCCGGAACGACGGGTTTCAGGGACGCCGCTTCACAGTTGGGGCTCGTCCCGATCAGCCTCGAATCCGGCGAATGTTCGGTAATTCCACTCGAAGCCGCGGACGTATACTCGGAGTACGAACGGATAGCGGAACTGCTCGCCGGCCCGTACAGCGGCGCCGACGCCGGAATACTCACCGCGGGCGGCCGCGTGGGGATACTGACATCCGCGCTGTCGAAGCGCGGCATACCGTGGCAGCTCAGGTCGGAAGTGACCGCCGACAGAACCGTGCTGATGGACGTCGCCTCGCAGACTTGGGAGGCTCACAAACTCGGCTGGCCCCCGGCGCGAACCTCGCACCTCCTGAGGAACGCCGTCCTGGGACTGAGCGTCGACGTAGCCCGGGTTGCCCTCGAAATGCCGGAGGGCATGTCCGCGTGGAAAGAATTTTTCTCCGGAGACGCGAACGCGCTGGAAACGATGTCGCGCTTCGAAGCGTTTTGCCGTCAGATCGAACGCGGCGGTTCCTGCGAGGAACTTCTGAGCGGATTGATGGCGTTCTGCGGCGGCGGGGAATGGGAGACTCACCTTGCCCGCGAGGCGGGAAGCGATACCTCCCTGGACCCGGCGATCAGGGAGATTGCCTCGTCCCGCCTGGAAATAGAACAAAAGCTGGCGATGATGAAGGACGTGACGCCCGCGCTTGGAGAAGCGTCGTCCGTTCGTTTCGAAGGCGACGACGCCATGACTTTTCTTGCCGATTGGGCGGCGGAAGCGGCAATCGCCCTTCCGCCGCTTTACAAAGGGGCCGTATGCGTGTACGAATCCATCCCTCCGGTGCTGGCGTCTCACGACGTATGGATAATGACCGGTGTCGACGGAACCCGTTACCCCGGCCCGACGTCGGATCAGCCCCTCCTCGGGGAAAAACTGAGGGCTTCGGTCAACGGCGCGCCGGGCGGCAATGTCCATCTCCCCACGGTTCACGAAAAAAAACGGCAAAAGGAAGCGATGTTCCGGAGGCTGCTCGCGGTCGGGGAACGTGTCTCCATCGTCACCCGCGCCATGACAGACGCGGAGGGAAGACCGATCGCTCAATCGCCCTTCATGACGCCGGTCACGGTCGGCCGCGGATGGCGATTGGAGGACGCGCTCCCGAATGACCGCGCCGCCCCTCCGCGCGAAACCGCCTGCAGGGGAAAATTTCCCAGGACGGCAATCGCCGCGCCGCCGCCGGCGCCGCAAAAGATACGGATATCGTTGAGCCACGCGGACGATCTGGCCGGCTGCCCCTTCGCTTACTGGTGCGGCAATATCGCGAGTTTCAAGCCCCCCTCGGAGCCGGGAAGCATCATGGATCCGATGTCTCTCGGAAACGTCATGCACGAAATATGGCGGCGCGTGACAGATACGCGGATTCATGACGAGCGCCGCAATCATCTTTCCATCCTGCTCTCCGAATGGGACGCGACGCTCGCCGGTCTGTCGGGGGAATACCCGATGACAGCGGACTCACGGGCGGTATCCGCCATGACGAATCTGAAAAACGGCATGCTCAGAGCGGCCGATCTGCTCGACGGCATCGAAACTTTGGCCGCGTCGGCCGGCATGAGAAAACTGGCGACGCATACGGAGTTCACCTTGCCCCCGCTCGAATTTGAAAACGTCATTTTCCACGGCCGCGCCGACAGGATAGAGCACTGGTCGTGGAACGGAGGCGACGGCGTCGTCATTTACGACTACAAACTCGGCAAAAGCGGCGGATACGGCAAGAGGTTGCAGTTGGCGGCATACGCCGCCGCCCTTCGCGAAAGCGGTACGAATGTCGCCGGTTTTTGTTATTTATGCCACGGGGACGGAAAGCGCCCAGGGTCGTGGTCGCCCGACTTAAAAAAGATATTCGCTAAAGCGTCCCACAGCCCCTGCTGCGACGAACAGATCGAAAACGCTCTCGAAAAACTGAGAGAGATAGCCGCCGTAGCCGCTTCCGGAGTGTACGAGGCGAAATACGACTCCCCCATGTGCCGAACGTGCGATCACCCGTCCGTCTGCCGCAGGAGCGAACGGTACGGAGACTACGCCGGAACGGGTGATGACGAATGGGATTCCGATGAAAACGAGTGACCTCGGCAAATTCATAGACGACATGCGGGAGGAACAGCGGCTCGCCATACGCTCGCTCGCCCCCGTCACGGTGGTGAGCGCGAGCGCCGGAACCGGCAAAACACGTACTCTCGCGAACCGTTTCGCGTGGCTGCTCGCGACCGACCCGGAGTGCGGGGTCGACCAGATCCTGACGCTCACATTCACGAACGCGGCCGCCTCGGAGATGAGAGACCGCATAAGGAAAACGCTGTCAGAATGGCACTCAAAGGGCGTCTCACACCTCAAGGACGCGCTGGAGCGGCTGGACGAGGCTTACATATCCACCATCCACGCGTTCGCTCTGAGAGTCATACGCGAATCGGGAATAAGCCTGGACGTCGACCCGGCGTCGCGCGTCGTGAGTGAACCGATGGAGCGCGAATTCTGGCACGACCTCAAATGGCGGGCACAGACCGGAAGCATGGGAAAAATGGCGTATAGCCTGCCGGAAGAGTGGCGGAATTTCTCGCGCTCACTGCTCGAAAACCCGGCGTACATGGATTTCATGAATTATTACGGGGCGGAAGCGCTCGCCGGGCTGGGCGAGGACGCCTGCAACCTGTACGGCAGCATGAACTTGAGGCCGGAATACCTCAGAGACTGGGACGCGGCGCGGGAGGCGTCCGTCCGCCGGCAAGTGGAGTCGCTGACGGCAAGGACATGCGGCGAGGTGTGGGACATGTGGCAATACTCGGTGTTCGGCGCGATCGAACCCATGCTGCTCAACCATTCGGCCTCGAAACTTTCGGCCGCTATGAAAAACTTCATGAACCGGTGGCGGGGACGCGAACGCGGCCCGGAGGCCGAACGCGAATTTTTCGTCTCGCTCGTGGAGGACGCGCTTGCGAATATAAACGGAAAAAGCTCCCTCAAAGACGTTATCTCGGAATTCACGGGCAGTTTGAGCGATTGGAAAAAATCCATGAAGCCGCTCGTGTATCTGACTTCGACCCTTTTGAAGGACCCGTCTTACGGCGAAATCGAAGCCGGTACGAGGAACCTGCTGAACGGAACGGGCGCGCTGTTCTGGCGGTGCTGGGACGCGGCGCGGCGCGAACGAGGCGCGCTGTCGTTCCCGGATTTCGTGAGATACGCCGCCGAGGCCATCGCCGCCGATCCATCCTACGCCGCCCGGTTCAGACACATAATGGTCGACGAATTTCAGGACACCGACGAACTCCAGGACGGCATCGTCCGCGCTCTCGCGGAATCGTGGCCGGGCGGGGAGGAAGCTCCCAGGACGTTCTTCATAGTGGGCGACATAAAGCAGTCCATATACCGCTTCAGACACGCGAACCCGAGGCTGTTCGCGGGTTATATGAAGAACGGGGACGCGATATCGATGCCTTTCAGCTACCGGATGTCGGGAGCGCTGATGGACGGCATAAATATGGTATTCGGGCATATCTGGAGGGACGGGGTGATAAGGGACGATTCCCTGCGCGTCGACTACGAAGCGCTCATGCCGCCGTCGGACGCGGAATGGTGGAAACGCCGCAACTCTCCCCCCTGCCCGGAATCTCCGGTCGAAATACTGCTCTATTCCAGCGAGCCGGCACAGGACGATTCCGAACGGGACAGGGAACTGACGGCGGCGCGGAGGAAAAAACTCGCTTTGGGCCTCGCGTCCAGGCTGAGCGAACTCGCGAACGGCAATACCCTCTGCTGGGACAAGGAAACGTCGGATTTCAGGCCGCTCAATTGGAGTGACATCGCCGTACTCGTGCGCGCCCGTCAACATTATTCGCCCCTAGAGGAAGCTTTCGAGGAATCGGGCATCCCGGCCGTTTTCGGGAGCGGCAGGGATTATCTCAATCGAGGCGAGGTGCGCGATCTGGTGGGTTTTGTCCGTCTGCTGGACATGCCTGACGATGAAAGAGCGCTCGCCGGGTGGCTGGAGTCCCCGCTGTCGGGCTTGAACCCCG
>JAITAT010000200.1 GCA_031283975.1 Synergistaceae bacterium | reverse complement strand
CATGCTGCTCGTTTTGATCAGCGTGGTCATGATAGCCCAGGTGTTCGCCCGGTATGTGCTCAACAACTCCATGTCCTGGCCCGAGGAGTTTTGCCGCTATTGCTATGTATGGTCAGTATTCCTCTCTCTGAGTTTTACCATAAAAAAGCGGTCCATGCTGCGCGTGGGCGTCGTGATGGATTTGTTCCCGGCGAAGATACAAAGTTCCGTGAGGCTATTTTGCGATCTTGTTATGTTCGCTCTGTTCGTCGTGTTTTTCCGGCACTCTTTCACCGTGGTCGGAAACATTAAAAACGTGACGCGCGAAATATCGTCGGCGATGCGGGCGCCGATGTGGATTGTATATTTCTGCACCATCGCCGGATTCGGGCTTTCGATAATCAGGGCTCTTCAGGCGATTGTCTTCGACATCCGCAATTTCAACGTAAAAGCGGAAAGCACCCATGACGCGACGCTGAAAGAAGCGCAAGCGGAAGCCGAACTCGCCGCTCAGGATGACGCGACGCATATCTGACGACAGACAGGGGCGATTGATATGGCAGGATTGATATTTCTGGTATTGGGAGTGACGCTGATCATTGGAATGCCAATCGCCATCGGCATGGTGGTGAGCGCTCTCACGCCGCTTCTCGCGGGCGGCGGGGCCGGAAGTTCCATAAACCAGCTTATAACGAACAGCTTTTCCGGCGCGGACACGACCCCCATCATAGCGGTTCCTCTTTTCATCCTCGCGGGGGTCATAATGGCCGAGGGGGGTCTTTCGAGGAAGCTGTTCAGCGTGTTTGCTTACTTCGTCGGTGGTCTGACCGGCGGACTTCCCTGCGCTGTCATACTGACGTGCCTGTTCTACGGCGCAATCTCCGGTTCGGGGCCGGCGACCACGGCGGCAGTCGGCGCTATGGCTATTCCTTTTCTCGTCGAACTGGGATATGACAGAGTGTTTTGCGCCGGCATGGTGGCAACCTCCGGCGGACTCGGCGTGATAATACCGCCCTCCATTCCGTTCGTGCTGTACTCGCTCGCTACCGGCGTATCCACGAGCGCGCTGTTTATCGGCGGAGTGCTGCCGGGTATTCTGATCGGGGTATTTCTGATGTTTTATGCCGTCTATTATTGCAAAAAACATGGTGAGGACAGGCGGAAAATAAACGAAAAACTCATGGAACTACGGAAGCAGGGCTTTGGGAGCCTTCTAAAAGACAGCGCTCCGGCGTTGATGTCGCCGGTCATAGTCCTGGGCGGCATATACGGCGGGGTCGTGACGCCTACCGAGGCGGCGTGTATCTCGGTATTCTATTCGCTCCTGGTTTCGATTTTCTTTTACCGCACCATGTCGTATAAATCCGTGATCCCATGTTTGAGAGGGGCTGTAAAAACATACGCTCCCCTCTGCTTCCTTCTGGCTTTCGCGACGGCGTTCGGGCGAGTGCTCACCCTCCTGAAAGCCCCGGCGGTCATTTCGGCGTTCATACTGGGCAATTTCACGTCGTCGGCGGCAGTCGTCGGGATAATAGTCGTAATTTTCCTTCTAATGGGGATGGTCATGGATACGGGGCCGGCGATAGTCATACTGGCCCCGATTCTGCTTCCGGTCGTGAGGGCTCTCGGAGTGCATCCGGTGCATTTTGGCGTGATAATGGTATGCTGCCTCTCCATAGGACTTGTGACTCCGCCGTTCGGACTTGACCTGTTCGTCGCGAGCGCCCTCTGCGATCGGCCTCCGATGACGATTGCGAAAATGGCCGTCCCTTTCATTTTGGCTTTCGCAGTGGCGCTGGCGGCAATCACTTATTTCCCCTGGCTTTCTCTCGCGCTTATTTAGGAAGGCATGATAATTTGCTCAAAATGCTACAAAACAATATATAAGGAGGGTTTTAGCAATGAAAAAACTGGCTTTCGCGCTCATAGTGTCTCTCTCGTTCTCCATCCTCGCGTCCGGAATCTCTTTGGCGGCCGGGCCGTATGACGCTCTCGCTCCGGTGAGCCTGAGATACGGCAACGGCGCCGCTTTGGGCGCGGCAGGGGATCTCTGGGGAATCGCGTTCTGCAAATATGTGGAGGAAATAACGAACAAAAAGATAACCGTGGATTATTTCGGCAACAGTCAGTTGGGTGTCGATAACGAGCTTCAGACCCAGATGCAGGCCGGAGACATAGACATAGTGTCCTGTCAGCCCGGACAGACGACCACGTTCGTGCCGGCGGTGGCGGTTTACGACCTGCCGCTCGCGTTCGCCAAGTATGACGCCGCGGCTATCGATAAAGCGCTCAACAACTCGCCGTTCACGAAGATGATAAACGACAAATACGGCGAATCCAAGATGGTCTGCCTTGGCGTGCTCCAGGGCGCGACGTTCAGGGTGATGACCTCGAACGTGAAGATAACGAAATTGGACGACTTCAAAGGAATAAAGATACGCACGATGAACTCGCCGAACCATCTTCTGTTCTGGGAGAGTTTGGGAGCGAACCCGACGCCGCTGCCGTTCACCGAACTTTACATGAGCCTCCAGCAGGGTGTGGTGCAGGCGCAGGAGAATGCCAACGACACGAACCTGAGTTCCAATTTCCAGGAAGTCCAGAAGTATCTCGTAAATATCAAGCAGTTGCTTTACATGAATCAATTCCTGATGAACAAGGCGAAGTTCGAGTCGCTCGATCCGGCTTATCAGGACGCGATCAGGGAAGCGGTAGCGAAAGCCAGCGCGGAAATAGCGCCTCAGCTCACGGCCATCGACAGCGGAAACCGGGACAAACTGGTGGCGGGCGGTATGGAGGAACTGAACTTCGACGATAAGTTTTACGACGACGTCATCAAAGCGTCCCAGCCGGTCTACGATGAAATAAGGAAGCAGATTGGCGGGGATATCGTGGACGCTCTCCTCAATGCCCTCGAAGGCAAATAGCGGAGGAATCGAAGGCCCAAAATGTTTAACACCACGACCTCGACAAAACTCTTCGGATTGATGGGCCGTCCGCTCGGTCAGAGCGCCGCCCCTTATATGCACAACAGCGTTTATCAGAGGATGGGGATAGACGCGCTGTACATACCCATTGAGATGGATATGGCCGATCTTGGGCCGGCCATAGCGAACATGACGAAGCTGCGTTTCGCGGGGACAGGCGTGACGATGCCATTCAAGACACAAGCCCATAAATTTCTGGACGGTCTTGCCGACTCAGCTTTGTTCACCGAGGTCGTAAACACGATAGAGATAACCGCGGACGGGAAAAAGATAGGGCACAACACGGACGGAATTGGTTTTGTCCTGTCGTTGGAGAATCAGTTGGGATTGTCCATACCGGAGCACAAATACCTGCTCCTTGGCGCCGGGGGCGCGGGCACGGCGATTGCCTGCGCCCTGGCTGTGAAAGGAGCAAAGAACATCCGCTCGCTTTGCATCGCGCAGGATTATTTTTGTGCCGAAACGCTTTTTGCGAAAGTCGAGCCTCACTTCCCCGGAATCTGTGAGATAGCGGAGATGACGGACGGTTCGATACGGAGTTCGCTTCGTGAGTTCGACGTGGTAATACACGCCACGAAGGTAGGCATGTAT
>JAITAT010000150.1 GCA_031283975.1 Synergistaceae bacterium | reverse complement strand
CCTCTGCGCGGCTTACGACAAAAGTTTCTGCGGCGCGATAGGAGCCGAGGGCGTTTTCTCTCTGCTGCAAAAGGTCGATCTCTCGGATTTGGTCAGCACGCTCCGCGAGGAAATAGCCGAGAGTACGGGGCAGAAAAAACGCAAACTGGTAAAACGTCTCCAGATAGCCGAGGATTTTCGCAAGAGTTCGAGCCGGCCCGAGTGGATGGTGCTTTCCGTACTGCCCGTGATACCGCCCGATTTGCGGCCCATGGTTCAGCTCGACGGAGGCAGGTTCGCCACGAGCGACCTCAACGACCTTTACAGGCGCGTCATCAACAGAAACAATAGACTCAAGAAGCTGCAGGAGCTGAGGGCTCCCGATATCATCATACGCAATGAAAAACGTATGCTGCAAGAATCCGTGGACGCCCTCATAGACACCGGGCGGCGCGGCAAAGCTGTCCTCGGCGCGGGCAACAGGCCCTTGAAGAGTCTCACCGACCTGCTGCGTGGTAAAAAAGGCCGTTTCCGCCAGAACCTGCTCGGCAAACGCGTCGATTATTCGGGGAGGTCCGTCATAGTCATAGGGCCGAACCTGAAAATATATCAGTGCGGGCTTCCGAAACAGATGGCGCTCGAGCTTTTCAAACCGTTCGTGATGAACAAGCTGGTGGAAAACGCGATGGCTCCGAACGTCAAGAGCGCGCGCCGCTTCATAGAGCGGGGGCGCGACGAGGTGTGGGCCATACTGGAAGGCATCATCAAAGATCATCCCGTCATGCTGAACCGCGCGCCGACGCTTCACAGACTGGGGATTCAGGCGTTTGAACCCGTGCTCATAGAGGGCAAGGCGATACGCCTTCATCCTCTGGTCTGCACGGCTTTCAACGCCGACTTCGACGGCGACCAGATGGCCGTTCACGTTCCTCTCTCCATAGAGGCTCAGACGGAGGCGCGAATTCTCATGCTCTCGTCGAACAACCTGCTTTCCCCCGCGAGCGGCAAATCCGTCGTCACTCCGACTCAGGACATGCTGCTGGGCATCTACTACCTGACCAGCATGTGGGACGGTAAAAAGGGCGAAGGTAGTTACTTCCGCGATCCGGTGGATGTGATATCGGCCCTCGACCACGGGCTTGTCCACATAAACGCGAAGATAAAAATCAAGGTCAACCCCGAATGGAATTTGCAAAAGGGCGAAATAGACGAAAGAGGTTATCTCGAAACGTCTCCGGGGCGCGTGGTGTTCAACGAGTCGCTGCCCAAGGAATTGCTTTTTATCAACCGTTCCATATCCAAAAAAGATCTGAGCGCGCTCTTGGACGATACTTACGACAGGATAGGCCAGCACGCTATGGTCGCCATGCTCGACTCCATAAAGGTATTGGGGTACAGGTGGTCGACGCGGAGCGGCATCAGTCTCGGCATCGGCGACATAACCGTTCCCGAGGAGAAAAAGGAGATAGTCAACTACTCGCTCGATAAAGAAGTCGATCTGTCGGAACAGCATGAGATGGGACTGCTCGACGACGAGGAGTACATGAGGGAGAAGGATTTCATCTGGTCGGAGGCGGGCCGCAAAATAGCGGACAGCATCATGGATCACATGGACAGAGCGAACCCTCTCCGCATGATGGTCGATTCCGGGGCGCGCGGCACGAGAGGGCAGGTCGCTCAGATGGCCGGCATTCGCGGTCTTATGGCCGATCCGTCGGGCCGGATAATAGACTATCCGATCGTGGCGAACTTCCGCGAGGGGCTCAACATGCTCGAATATTTCATTTCCACTCACGGGGCGAGGAAAGGGCTTGCCGATACGGCGCTTCGTACCGCCAAATCCGGTTATCTCACAAGAAGGCTCGTGGACGTGGCTCAGGATCTCATAATCACTGAGGACGACTGCCATACGAAACAGGGCATAGAGGTTCGTCCTCTCACCGCGGAAAACAAGGTCATAATATCGCTTTCCGAGCGTCTCACCGGCCGGATTCTGCTGTGCGACGTGATTCATCCCGAGACCGGAAAGGCGCTGTTGCGTGAAGGCGAGGAAATATCCTTGGACGACGCGAAGAAGATCGAGGAACTCGGAATCAAATCGGTATGGGTGAGAAGCCCGCTGACATGCGGCTTGAGGCACGGTATCTGCCGGACGTGCTACGGAAGGGATCTCGCCACCCGCAAGAAGATAGCGATCGGCGAGGCCGTGGGAGTGGTGGCGGCGCAGTCGATAGGCGAGCCGGGCACTCAGCTCACGATGAGGACGTTTCACACCGGAGGCGTCCGTCAGTTCACGGGGGAAGACATCACTCAGGGTCTGCCGCGCATAGAGCAGTTGTTCGAAGTTCGCCGCCCGAAGAAAGTGGCGATGCTGGCGGAGCGCGACGGTGTGATCGTCGAGATACGCGAGACCGAGGGCAAACACAAGATAATAGTGGAGGTCGGCGGTTCTGACGGCGGCGAGGAGAGACTGAGCTGGAATGTGCCCGCCGCGCAGAGCCTTAAAACCGATATTCAGGTGGGTACTTCCGTTAAAAAAGGGCAGGAACTCACGGAAGGCTACAAAGACCCGCAGCAGCTCCTGGACGTCGACGGCCTCGAAGAAGTGCAGCGTTATCTGCTGGACGGGATTCAGGAAGTTTACCGGACGCAGGGCGTTTCCATCAACGACAAGCATATCGAGACGATCCTCAGAAAGGTCGCTCCGGTAAATCGCGTCCGCGTGGCGGAAGAAGGGGACAGCGCGTTCGTTGCCGGGGAACTCGTCTGGAAGGACGACTTCGAGGAGGAGGTCGCGAAGATCAAGATCGATAACGATGCTTACACGCTCGAAGCGGTGGAATTCCTGGGGGGAAAAGTCCTGTTGGACGTGGTCGGCAGCGGAGTCGGAGACATCGCGAACAAGTACAGGGGCGTGGAAATGTCGGAAAGCGTCATCCTGGATATACTCACTCCCGGGCGCGCTATATCCGAGCTGATAATACAGGATGAAAACGAGATCCTCAGGGTGATAGTCGGCGAAGCCGCGTTCAGGCATACGCTCGAGTCGATGCTGCTGATGGAGGACATCGAGGAAGATGATAACGTCATAGTTACGTCCGGCAGGGCGCTGACCGCGCCCGATCTCTCCTCCATCGTGCAAATGAAGCGCTCTCCGATACTTGTATGCGATACGGAGGCCATCGCCTCGATGGAGGAGAGCCGTTATCTCGCGGCGGATATCGTGGCCGATGGAGAGGTCATCGGCAAGAAGGACTCCATGCTGACGAAAGGCACGATGAAAATAATGAGGGACGGGCTGGTCAAGTCCGTCAAAGTGTGGAAGAACACCGAGATCGTCAGTATCCAGGACGCCATGAATCTCATACTGATAGATCACTATTTCTGCAAACCGCTGACGCAGGCGATAGACCGCGACGGTAACGCTTTGGACGACATTCCGGTCATGGTGGACGCCGGCATAGTCCGCGGGCTGGTCGAGGGCAAAATAGAAGCAATAGACCTGGAGGGCTCGATCCTGACCCACGAAAAACTCGTTCAGCAGGTTTTGAAGGAGAAAGTATTCGGCAAGATACTGCTGGAGGATGTCGCCGGCTCCGACGGCAAGGTCGCCGTCAAAGCGGGAAGCGAGATCAATCCGGAGACGGCGGGTAAAATAGTGGAGGCCCGTCCGGATCACGTCACGGTGAGAGCGCAGGCGGCTCCGACCGAGGTCAAGCGCATAGTTCAGCGGGTGTCCTTTATCAGGCGTCTCCGCGAGGCTCCTGAGAGCCGCCCTGTGGTACACGGCGTGACAAAAGCCGCTCTCGCGACCGACAGCTTCCTCTCGGCCGCTTCGTTCCAGCAGACGGCGCAGATTTTATCGGCCGCCGCCGTCAGAGGTGAGGTGGACGAACTTCAGGGCCTCAAGGAAAACGTCATAATAGGTCTCCTGATACCTGCCGGCACCGGCATAGAGCGATATACAAAACTGAGCATAACCGAAAATCAGGCGCTTCGCCAGGAGGACGAGATTCCGGAGACGGCCGAAACGGCATAGCCGTTTCGTGTCCCGCCGGGATAAATAAATAATTAAAGCGAGGGGGTAACGCCTCTCGCGATTTTTTTTGCGGGACATTCGCGGGGTGATGACAATGAACGAGGCGAAAATTCTTGAAACAGTTATGATTTTGTGCTTCGGGGCCGCGTGGCCGGCGTCGATAATCAAATCGTGGAGGTCCCGGACGGCGAAGGGCAAAAGCATCTTTTTCCTGCTGATAGTGCTGACGGGGTACTGCGCCGGAATAGCGAAAGTTCTCGTCTCCGAGGGAACCGGCGGTTTTCTTCTGCTGCCCTACGGCCTGAACACGGTCATGGTCGCGGCGGACACCGTTATTTATTTCAGAAACGTGTCCATCGATCGCGGAAAATAAAAAGGGTGCAGGGAGCAAACTCCCTGCCGGGTTCGGGCGGAGCCCGAGGTTTTTTGCCCGCGAATTTGGGAAGAATGATCATCTCGTTTTTTCGCGCCGGAAATGATAAACTTATATTGAATCTGTGAGGTGGCTCTGATTGATTGGTTATTTTGACGGGGCGTCGCGAGGCAACCCGGGATTGGCCGGGGCGGGAGCATGCCTGATGGACGGCGGAAAAGTGATATGGAAGCGCTCGAAATACCTTGGAGTCAAGACGAACAACGAGGCGGAGTACGACGCCCTTATATGTCTGGTGGAGGGAACGAGGGAAAGAGGCATAGCCGAGATTGAGATTCGCGGCGACAGCAGGCTTGTTGTAAGTCAGGTCAGCGGAAAATGGAAGATAAATTTCCCGCACCTGCGGAAACTAGCGTCACGCGCGCGGGAACTTATGGACGGAATGGACGTCCGTCTGGTTTGGGTGCCGAGGGAAGAAAACACTATCGCCGACGCGCTTTCCAACGAAGCTATTGACGAACGCGAAAGCCGATCGGGTATCGAATGAACACGCGGGGAGTCGTGCTTGCGTTTCAAAACAGTCAAATCTGGTTTGGGCGGTTTAATCATCGCTTCCATAGTGTCAGCGGGGGATAAACATGCGGGAATCGTTTTCGAAAAGCGGCTCGGATGACTTGGATATGGAAAATATACGTTCCAGAATATCGTCGCTCTATGAGAAAAATTCCGAGTTGAAAAATAAAATCGGGGAATATACCCAGGCAAGTAGCCAGGGCTCCCTGTCCCAAACGGTTTACGCAAGGGAGATATTAGAACTCTCTAATAATTTAGGATTATTGGATCTCTTGGATATTAAACTCACGTATGAGGCCATTGAGTCCATAGGACTGGAATTTTTAAAGCAACAATCAACAGGGGAACAAACCACTGATTCCATGGTTCCCATGGAATCAGTGGGTCCCAAGGAAGTTACTTCCACGGAATCCAAGACACCCCCCCAATCACCTCCCCCCAGTTCTCCTTCAATAGCTAAACCCCAAATGAGTGAGTCCGAGGCCATCCAGTCCATTGGAATTTATTTGGAAACCTTAGAAAGCGAACTCATCCCCTTTGGGCTCCACACCTTTGGGAAGAGCCCGGAAAATGATAGTGCTTTAACTACCGCTGAAAAAGTGGTGGAGGCTAATCCCGGCTTGAGTGTGAGTGATGTCTTAAATCGCCTTAATATTTCAGGGGACCACGAGCTGGAAAGCCTCTTTTGGGCTCTGGAGGGGAGATATATTCTCCCCAGTGAGGGTAACGATCCCATCCGCTCTCCGGATTCTATTCCCACGGGTCGGAATTTTTACGGGCTCTCCCCGGGAAAAATGCCCACCCCAGCCGCTTGGGAACTGGGTCAGCTCGCAGCCGATGAATTAATAAAAAAATATCGATCTGAAAAAGGAGAATACCCTCAAAAGGTGGCCATCGTTTTGTGGGCTGTGGAGAGCTTACGGAGCGAAGGGGTGACTGAGGCCACTATTTTAGCCTTAATTGGAGTGGAACCCACCTGGTATCCCAGTGGTACAGTGAGTGGTTTTAAGGTCATAC
>JAITAT010000240.1 GCA_031283975.1 Synergistaceae bacterium | reverse complement strand
CGGGTGCGGGGTCTTTTTGAACATGGATTTGGAGCCGGCGGCGAGTTTCGCCGCGCTCGTCAGGGAACTTGGCGGAGAGGTGACCGGGGTTGCAGTCCCATACGTCGACGAATTCAATAAAAGACTGCTCGACAAATTTCATGGCGACATGACGCCGTTCATCGTTGCCAACGGACAGCCTTTCGAGATAGCGAACGCGATATCGAAGACAAAGCCCGATTTCTGCGTCGTGCCGCGCGGTATGGCGGCGTCCGTTCTGCCGTTCGGCGTTATCCCGATCGAATTGGGCCGCGAGGTATCTTTCGGATGGGATGGGGTTTTGGCTTTTTCCTCGCTGACCGGCAGACTGAAAAACGCACGCGGAACCGAGGCGTTCCGCGGCGGAATTTACAAAAAAACCTGGCTGTCAAAAAGCGGTAACTGGCACGTCAAGACGGAGGTCATGTGACGCTGTGAAATACACCACAATAAAAAATCCGCGAAACGGCTGCGCTCTTCACGGGGCGCTGATGACCGCGTCCGCGATTCGCGGCGTTACTCCGATAGTGCATTCGAATGCGGGCTGCGCCGTGCAGAATTACCTGTCGCGGAATTTCGCCGCGCGTCTCGGCGGGTTCGAAGTCCCGGGCAGCAGCGTGCTGGAGAAACAGGTGATATTCGGCGGCGGGTCGCGCCTGCGGGAACAGATAAAAAATACGGTCAAGGTACTGGACGGCTCGCTTTACATAGTTTTGAACAGTTGCGAATCGGCGATGGTGGGCGACGATGTCCCGGGCATGGCGAAAGAGGCGGCGGAGCGGAAAGAGCCGGTGATATGCGCCCGGGTTGCCGGTTTTCACGGCGCCTCGCACCACGGATACAGCCGGACGATGTGGGATCTGATCGACGGCGCGGCGTCTCTTTGGATTTCACCCGGGGAAGAGCGCGAACGGCGCGGGCGGAGAGTCAACGTATTCGGGATCGCACCCGGCGCTAACGCGCATTTCAGGGGCGATTTGCTGGAATTGAGGCGCATATTGCGGAACCTCGGCGTAGAGGCGAATATCTTCTTCGGACCCGGCACGGATGCTGGCGCGGCCGAATTAGCGAAGGCCCCTTCGGCCGTCCTCGACATCAATTTCTCGAAGTGGGGCGGTTTCGTCTGCGAACACATGGAGGAAAAATTCGGCACGCCGAAACTTGAATTTGACTTCGTTCCCGTTGGGTTCGAGGCGACGCGCGAGATGGTTTTGGCGATAGCTGAACGGATCTCGCCCGAGGACGGAGTGATCGACGTTTTTTTGCGCGGCGAGCGCGACAGATTCGAGTATTTCATGGAACTCACCGACGAATACCGTGCCGCCGCGATAGGCGCGCGGGCGGCGTTGGTGGGAACCGAAAGCGTGGTCGCCGGCGTCGGTAAATTTTTGAGCGAACACCTGGGCGCGACAGTGGCCGCGTCGGTGATAACCGATTTGCCCGCAAGCCACGGCGCAAGCGCGGAAACCGATAACCCTCGCTATTCGGCCGACTCCGAGGAAATCGGGGATATCCTGCGCCGAAGCAACCCCGGCATCATCCTGGGGAGTCCGCTCGAAGCGCCGATAGCGCGCGAACTTGATGTTCCCCTGCTCGAAATATCTCCCCCCGCCTGGCCGAAACTAACCTTGAGCAAATCGTATCTGGGAATCCCCGGCGCCGTCAGCCTGACCGAGGATTACATCTCCGCGCTCGTCGCGGGCGAAGCGGCTCGAAATCGTGAAATGGCGCTCGAAATAAGACGCAGGGCGGGGAAATAATAGTGAATATCATCTAAACCCTCAAGCCCGGAAGCCCCGATTCGACAACGTCGTTCGCGTCGTAGAAAACCTGCCGAGCCGCTCCGTCCACTATCCGTTGTCCCCCGGGATGTCACAAGTACGCGCTTTGAGCGGTTCCCTTGCGTCCGGTTGCGTTGTCCCCGTGGAGCAGATTCCACACTTTGCCGGTGATCCGGTTGAAAGCGTCGGAGTTGCGTACGTCGCGGATCCTTCTGGGACGCGGGAGGTCGATGTTTAAGAAGCATCGTATGGCCCCCGGATTAGAGGACATCACGACTACCCGATCGGCCAGAAATACGGCTTCCTCGATGCTGTGCGTGATAAATATGATGGTCTTGTTCGTCTTCTCCCATACGCGGAGCAGTTCGTCCTGAAGCGTCTCCCTGGTCTGCGCGTCGACCGCGGCGAACGGCTCGTCCATCAGCAGCACTTCCGGGTCGAAGGCGAGGGCGCGGGCTATCGCGACCCGCTGTTTCATGCCTCCGGAGAGTTCATGCGGATAGCGATCCTCGAAGCCATTCAGTTCCACAAGTTCGATGTATTTATCGCTGATGAGCCTGCGTTCGCTCCTGGGTATCTTCTTTACCTCCAGGCCGTATTCGATGTTCTTTCTGACAGTCCTCCACGGGAACAGCGCGTAGCCCTGCAGCACGATGCCGCGGTTGAGGTCCGGCCCCGTTATTCTCTTGCCGTCGATGTAAATTTCGCCTGATGTCGGAAGCGAAAGCCCGGCCATGATATCGAGAAAAGTGGTCTTCCCGCACCCGCTGGGACCGCCGATCGTGACGAATTCCCCCGCTTTGACCTTCAGATTCAGGTTGTACAGGGCGGTAAAATCGCGTTTCCTCTCTCCGCCCCGTTTGATCTTGAAAACCCGCCCGGTTCCTTTCGCGACTATTTTGTATGACTGAATGTCGCTGTCCGTTATGTCGCCTTGCTCTTCAAACAAAACATCCAACTTAAACCCTCCCCTTATAATAAAAATTTCATCATGATACTTGTCTCATAAACAGTTTTCGTGTGCCGGAGCAGTAAATCATATAAATCATATATGTTTTATACTTTTTTATTTTTTTTGTCAAGAAATATTCGGACGCGTAAACCGGTTTTCGTAAAACACGTAAACATTTTCATGGAGTATCCCAAACTTATTCTATTGAAAAAATAAAATTGCGCGACATAATACCTAATAACTTATATGTAAACTCAAGAAAGGGGTTATCCGAAATGTCGCATGTTTGCCATAGATTACGTTGCTGTCGCGTCCGCTCGTTTTAGAGAACGATCTAGTTATATGTGAACGCAGCGTACCAAACTAACTAAACGGGGGATGAAAATGAGTAAGAACAGCACAAGCGCGGAAGCAGGCGCGATTCGACAGTTCGATGACATAGAGAGGGAATTCGGCGCGAATACGGCCAAATGGTTGGGAGCGAAAGCCGATTTGTTGAAGTCAGCTTTCCGCAGAGCGGCGGAGTTCTTCAAGGGGATATTCGGCATCGTGGTTTTCATCGCATTATGGGAGGCTTGCTCGAGGTTCGGCGTGATCGACAACATATTCATACCGCCCTTCTCCAAGATATGCGTCTCGCTCTGGAAACTGGCCTGGTCGGGAGAGTTGGGTTACCACGCCCATATAAGCCTGTGGCGGGCGATGACCGGGCTGGGCCTTGGAATAGCCGTTTCCATCCCGCTGGGGTTGCTGGTCGGAGA
>JAITAT010000065.1 GCA_031283975.1 Synergistaceae bacterium | reverse complement strand
TCTCGATCAATTTTTTCATCGTTTTCCTCCCCTCGTTCATTTGCCTGGGTACCACGCGGTACCCAGGCAATCGGCCGTTCGTCAGTCGTTTGCCGCTATGGCCTTGTCGAGCAGGTCTCTGCCTACACTTGCCTCAAATTTTGAGTACACTTCCTGGCAGACTTTGATGAATTCGTCCTTTTCCTCGGACGTCAGTTCGTTTACTTCGATGCCCGCTTCCTTCATCGCCGTTTCGAAGGATTCCTCGTTCTCGTGCATCAATTCGCGCTGACGTTTCTCGAAGAACTTTCCTCCTTCGAGGACGATTTTTTGGTGTTCCTCCGGAAGGCTCTGAAAAAACGTCTCGCTCATCAAAAGCGGAGCGACCGCGTAAACGTGCCCCGTCTTGGAAATGTACTTCTGTGCCTCGTACAGTTTGGACGAATAAATGAGCAGAATGGGGTTCTCCTGCGCGTCGACGGTTTTTTGCTGCAGCGCGGTGAAGAGTTCGCTGAAGCTCATCGGCGTGGGGCTCGCTCCCATCAGCTTGAACATCTCGACGAATATAGGGTTCTCCATCGTGCGAATCTTCAGGCCCTTGAGATCCTCCGGTTTGCGGATAGGGTTGCGGCTGTTCGTCACGTGCCTGTAGCCGTTTGTCCCGTAAGCGAGTACTCTGAGTCCCTTTTTCAGCAGAAGTTCCCTTATGATATCTCCGACTTCGCCGTCGAGCGCTTTATACGCCGCTTCCTCGGTTTTGAAGATGAACGGGAAGTCGAGCACGCCGACCTTGGGTTCGAACGCGACGAGTACCGACGAACCTACTACGCCGAGTTCCACAGTACCTATCTGCATCCCCTCGGTAACCTGCCTGTCGCCTCCGAGAGCGGCGTTTCTGAACACCGTCATCTCCAGTTCTCCGCCTGATTTTTCCGCCAGGAACTCGGCCAGTTCCGCAGCCGTTCTTGAATTGGGATGTGTGTCCGAACCGACTCCGGCGTACTTCATCTTGTATTTGGCCGCCGCCTCGGAACGGACGCTTCCGACGCACAGCGCCAACACGAAAACACAGAACGCTGACAACAATACCGACTTTCTCACCGACATATCATTTTCCTCCTCTATTTTGTTTTGCCGGTCGGGAAGGGTCAATTGACGCTTCCTTCCGGTTCCAGCCCATCGAATACCGCGAGCGCCGAATTTGCGGCTTCGGTCCTCATGCGCTTTATCGCGGTTGACGAGTACCACGCCACATGGGGCGTTACCACGCACTTCTTCTGGTTGTACAGGACATGTTCCTTTGGGGCCGGCTCCGGTTCCACGACGTCAACCGCGGCTCCGGCCAGCCGCCCGTTCTCGAGCGCGTCGTTCAGCGCGTCGTTATCCACGAGCGCGCCCCTGGCGCAATTTATGAGGTACGCCGTGGGTTTCATGATTGCGAGTTTTTCCGCGCCGATGAGGTGATAGGTATCTTTCGAGAGAGGCACATGAACCGAGAGAATGTCCGCGTTTTTGATGAGGGAATCAATATCGTCGTATATCTCTACGCCAATGCGCCGCGCCGCGTCGACGTCCATGAACGGGTCGTAGGAGGCCACCCTTCCGAAGAGCGGCCGCGCCTTCTCCGCGAGCCTGCGCGATATGCGTCCGAAACCGAGCAGGGCCAGGTTCATCTCGGAAATTTTGACGTTCGCTGGAAACGAGTTGAAACCCCAAACGTGATTGACCTTGACCTCGTGGCTGTAGAACGGGATATTTCTGCCCAGCATCAGGGCGAACGCCAGCGCGTGATCGGATACCTCGTCGGTGTTGAAGCCCGGCACATTGCAGATTTTTATGCCGCGCGACGTCGCCTCCGGAACGTCTATATTGTCGAAGCCCTGTCCGTGCCGGCAGATGACCTTGCAGCGCGGCATGGAATCCATGACTTCTCCGGTGATCTTCGCGTTCGTCAGGATCAAAGCGTCGAACCTCCCCTTTAGAGCGTCGAATTCGTTCGCGTCGTTCACGCCGACTATTTCTATATCGCGCCCATTGAAAATAGAACGCTCCGCCGAATAATCGTCGAACTCGCTGCATTTGCTGAATACACCAACAACCTTGCGTGTCATGAACAACACCCCCTGAAAATTTGTGACGATATCGAAAATTGACCTTGACACTATGTTCTCGGAAAACGTAAAATACAAACCGTCGTATTGTAAGATGTCAGACATTTAAGCATATTTTTTTCGGCGTGTCAATTGCAAATTTTTCGTAATGATGAAGGTTACTAAAAAAAAATAAATGATTTCCGAGGAAACTCAAATGAAGCTGTACCGAAAACAATATCATACGCGCGATAAGATAAGCGTAAAAAAGTGGTTTTCCAGGTGTCTTTACACTTTACGGATGAACTCGGGCGACAGTATCATCAAAACGGTGAAACAAAGAGTTTCCGGCGGCTGCCGGAACAATTCGGCGTCAGATCGTTTTCGAGACGCCCATATCGGGACAAAAAGCGCATGAGGCGGTGATTCGACTGTTTGACAGCTTAAATATGCCCAAAAAGTCTTCGCTGGTATACAAACAAATCGCGGACAAAATAAAGTCGGGGGATTTTCCGTCACACTCGCGGCTTCCGAACGAAATGGAGCTTTCCAGGGAATTCGGAGTCAGCAGATCGGTTATTCGCGAGGCATTGAGCGCTTTGGAGATAGTCGAAATGATCGAGCGCAGGGCGGGGGACGGCACGTATATAAAAGAGAATCCCATTGTAAACGTGCGAGTGGATTTTTCAATGGAGCCGGTCGTCCTCCAGCTCTTCAATAAAATAGAAGAGTGCGGTGGGTCCTTCACGGCGCTGGAAGCGCGCAGCCTGACGGAGCCGGTCTTCGCGGGCGTCGCCGCTATGAGGGCGGACGAGTTCGATATTGCCGAGATGAAATCGCTGTGCGCGAAATTCGAACGTGCATTGGAGAACTTCGATAAGGAACTGTTCAGGGAAACGGACGTGAATTTTCACCGCTGCGTGGCCGGCGCGTGCAAAAATGAACTCATGGAGGCTTTTCTGCTGCACCTTATAGATACCGAAAAATTCCTTCTTTGGAGAAAGGAAATAAATTGGCCGACCAAAGAAAGGATGGAATTGAGCCTCAGGGAGCATATCGACGTGGCGAACGCGATATTCGACAGAGATTACGGCGCCGCGGTGGAAGCTATGCAAAGGCACTTCGCTTTCCATTGGGGCGAGGTTGCCCGTTCGATGAAAAATATCGGGACGGGCGGCGGCGATTAGAAAAATTACCGGATGAAAGGAAGCGGTGCGTTTGAACGCGAAAATTCTGCTCACGCTCTTCTGGACGATGGCAAAACTCGGCTGCGCCACTTATGGCGGGGGACCGTCCGTCATACCTCTGCTTCAGGCTGAAGTCGGCGCGCACCAGTGGATGAGGACTGAGGACTTCATGGACGCGCTCGCGGTGGGGAACGCCCTTCCGGGGCCCATAGCGACCAAACTGGCGGCTGTCGTCGGGCACAAGGTCGCCGGTTTGCCCGGGGCGTCCGCGGCCGTCCTCGGCATGATCCTTCCGAGCATAATACTTGTGCTTCTGCTTCTGAGATTGGTCGGTATGGTAAAAGACAATCCAAGGATAATAAGCATGTTGAAGGGCCTTCGTCCCGTCGTCGTGGCCATGCTCGCGCACACCGCCTACAGCATGGCCCCGTCGTCGCTGGAAGGGGCTTTTACGTGGGGCATCGGGCTTGCCGCGCTGCTGATAATGGTATTCACTAAGATAAATCCGGTATGGATTATAATGGCGGGCGCCGCGACAGGGGTTGTTTTCAAACTCTGATAGCCGGCCGGATTCGTCCCCTCAAGGTATACCGCCGTCAAGACACGGCACATTCGATTCGCGGCATCACCGCGGCTCCTTTCTCTTGACAATTTTTCCGATTGGATAAATACTAATTATGTAATTAGTAATTGAATAATTAGCAAATGGGGGATGGGGATGTTCGTCGGGCGCAAGGCAGAACTCGATTCGCTTGCACGCGAGCACGGCCGCTCTGGGTTTCAGTTCGCTGTCATATATGGCCGGCGCCGTGTGGGAAAGACCACGCTGATAAACGAATTCTGCAAGGATAAACGGGCGATTTATTTTGTGGCGGTGGAGTCGACGCTCAAAGAAAACCTGTCTCTGCTGTCGGAGCAAATTTACGACGTGCTGGCGCCGGACGCGCCGCATAATCCGTTCGCGACGTTCCGTGACGCGATCGAGTACTGTTTTTTGCGCTCGAAATCGGAACGCGTTATACTCGTGATCGATGAATATCCCTATCTGGCGGAGAGCGGGCGTTCCGTCTCGTCCGTGTTGCAGGCCGCGATCGACAAACATCATAATGACAATCAATTATTCCTCATCTTGTGCGGATCGTCGATGTCGTTTATGGAAAACCAGGTCTTGGGATATAAAAGCCCGCTTTACGGACGCCGCTCGACGCAATTCAAAATACTGCCGTTCGATTATTTCGACTGCGCGAAGATGTATCCGAGATTTTCCTTCGATGACAAAATAACGCTGTACGGCGCAATAGGCGGCGTGCCGGAGTACGCTTCGCGTATTGACGGCGGTTTGTCAGTGCGCGATAAACTGCGAGAGTTGTTTTTCTCCCCTTCCGGCAGATTGTTCGAGGAACCATCGAGTCTGCTGAAACAGGAATTGAAAAATCCGCAGACTTATAACGGCATCATTGCCGCGATCTCGTCCGGGCATAGCAGGCTCAATGAAATCGCCACGGCGGTGGGAATTGAAACGAGCCAGTGCAGCAATATGCTCGCGACGCTCATTTCGCTCGGTCTTGTGAAAAAAGAGCTGCCCGCCGTCAACCCGAACCCGCGCAAGAGCGTTTACGGGCTGAGCGACCAGATGTTCCGTTTCTGGTACAGGTTTTTGCTGCCAAACCTCAGCCGCATATCGGCCGGGTTAGGTGAAAAAGTTTGCGACGAGGTGATCGGACGGCAGCTCAACGCGTTTATGGGAAATGTTTTTGAAGAATGCGCCAAGCAATATATGTGGCGGTTGCTGCGCGTTGGCCGCGTGCCGGTCGAGTTTTCCGATATCGGGCGTTGGTGGGGTTCGAACCGCTATAAACGCTGCGAAGAGGAGATAGATTTTATCGCGTGGAGCGGCGACTCAGCTGTTTTTGGCGAGTGTAAGTGGCGGAATCAGGCGGCCGATACCGATATTCTCGGCGAGTTGATTCGTAAATCGGAGAACTTTGAACGGTTCAGCGAGAAGCATTACTTTTTGTTTTCCAAATCCGGATTCACCGCCGATCTCGCAAAGCGAGCGCAAAACTGCGGAAATGTGCGGCTGATCGACGCCGCTTCAATGTTTGATTGACCAGGTTACCGTATAAAACGCGCGGCGGCGGCGCGATTTATTCCAGAGTTATGATGTCCTCTTGAACAGCCGCGCCGTTTTCGATGTGAAACGACCTGATAATCGGTTCTTTGCCGGCTAAAGAGATGATTATATACGACGCGTCCGGGTCGAAAGCGAGTTTTATGTCCTCTTCGGACGGCCGCGCCGGGGTCTCCGGGTGCGAGTGGAAATTGCCGAGCGGCGTCAGCCCGCGCGCGCGCATATCCTTTATCGAGGCGAGCTGCTCGCGCTGGTCTACGGTAAAATGAATCCGGCTCTCGTCCGTGTTTTTCAATTTATACACGCGCTCGACGACCTTCGCTCCCTCCTCGCGCTTCCCCGCTATCAACCCGCACGACTCGTTCGGCAGGCATGATTTGGCGTGGGAGATCATCTCGCCGATGTCGGATTTTTTGATCGTCAGGCGTTCCCGCGCCGCGCGCGTCCCGCCGCCGCTCATATTATTATTCCCTCGCAGACCGGCGCGGCGTAATCGAAGGGCGCCGCGATGGATGGTTCCGCGCCGCAGACCGCGCAGTCGCGGCGGGAGGGAAGTTTTATCCGGCGAAACTCCATCGATAGGGCGTCGTAAGTCAGCAGCTCGCCGGTCAGCAGTTTGCCGGCATGGGTGATGAATTTGACCGCTTCCATGGCCTGCAGGCTTCCTATGACTCCGGCCATGGCGCCTATGACTCCGGCCTGGCTGCATGTCGGGACGGCGTCGGGCGGGGGAGGCGAGACGAATACGCAGCGATAGCAGGGCCCCTCTCCTGGAACGTAGGTCATGAGCTGTCCCTGAAATCTGATGATACCGGCGTGAGAAAAGGGCTTGCGCGCGATAACGCAAGCGTCGTTTATCAAAAACTTCGCCGGGAAATTGTCGGTGCCGTCGATGATGAAATCGTATCCCTCTATGAGAGCCATTATATTGCCGGCGTTTACGAATTCATGGCAGGCTTTCACGGTTATTTCCGGGTTTATGGCCTCCATTTTCTCGCGTGCCGACTGAACCTTTGGCCTGCCTACGTCCGGCGTGGCGTGAATTATCTGCCGCTGGAGGTTCGACAAATCGACCGCGTCAGCGTCGGCCACGCCTATGGTTCCGACTCCGGCCGCCGCGAGGTAAAGCGCCGCCGGGGCGCCGAGACCGCCCGCGCCTATAATGAGTACCTTAGCGTCCATGAGCCTCTTTTGGCCCTTTACGCCTATCTCTTTCAGTATGATATTTCGGGAATAGCGCTCGAGCTGTTCGTCAGAGAAGGCCATCACCTGCCCCCTCCCATGAAATACAGAAATTCGACAACGTCGCCGTCGCGCAGCACGGTCTCGCCGAGTGCCTCGCTTTTGACGAATTCATCATTTATCGAAACAGTGACGTACATCGGAGTCTGTACTTTCTCGGCCTCGATAAGCTCGGGAACCTTCAGCCCCTCGTCGTATTCCTTCACCGTTCCAGCAATGGTCAGTTTCATTCACTCAACCTCCGGATTCTCTTTTTCGCACTATAAGATTATACGTGCCGTCTTTGTTGTCGATCAGCTTCAATATCTCATGTCCCTCGTCTTTGAGGCTGCGCGGGACATTTTGTATCGGTTCGCCGTCGTTCATGCGCACCAGCAGGATCTGTCCGTCATCCAGCTCCTCGATCGCGACTTTCGTCTTGACGAAGGTCACGGGGCAAACAACGGAGGTTATATCGACCGCGGCGTCTATCCCGTAATCAGGCATCGAGAGCCTCCTCCATGGCGTTTCTGAAAACATCCCAGCCGGCGCGATCTATAGCCGGACGGAATCGTTCTCCCGGTTTCGCGTATTTGGCGAAAAAATCGATCGCGGCGTCCGCCGCGCGGAAGAAAGAATCCCCGCCGCGGATTATCGGCAGGACTTCGAGCCCATAGGCTATTTGATTGCCGAAAGTTCCGCCGCACGAGAGAATATATCCCGGTTCGCCACGCCATGCGTCCGTCGGGCATGACTTGACGCACCTGCCACAGAAGTTGCACGTCGATTCGTCCAGATTTATCAATTCGTCCGCGATGGAGAGAGCGCTTTCCCTGCACACTTTGACGCAGACCCCGCAGAGTATGCAGTTATCTTTTTTCCATTCGACCGTGAGGCCGCCTTTCACCCCGAGGTCGTTTTCCTCCGCTTTAAGGCAGTTGTTGCGGCAGCCCGTTATCCCGAACTTGAATTTGTGAGGCAGCTCCTTGCCGAAGTAACGTTCCGAAATGGCGGCCGCCAGAGGATAGGTGTCAATGCAGCCGCTGGGGCAGATTTCCGCCCCCTGGCATGCCGTTACTGTGCGCACCCTCGGGCCGCAAACCCCCACCGCTGCGCCGCCGGCCTCCAACTCCGCTTTCACCGCGTCGATGTCGGCTAGTTTTATGAACGGAATCTCGACCCCCTGCCGCGACGTCAGATGCACATGACCGCCGCCGTATTTCCTGGATATATTGGATATCGTCTCCAGTTGCCCAGCCGTGATATTTCCCCCGACGACTTTCAGCCTCATCGAAAAAACGTCCTTCTGCTTCTGTCTCATAAAGCCGCCCTTTTTCAAGGCGGAGTAATCCACCGCCATTTTGAAGCCCTCCCCAAATTATTATACTATTTATATATATAAATAATATGTTTTAATTGAAAAAAAATAATATCCCGATATCCCACTCCTGTCAATATACGAGTTTGAACCCTCGAAAAATCTTGGGCTCCGCCCGAGCCCGGCAGGGATAAGTTTCCCGGCGGGGTTCAGGGCGGAACCTCAAGGGTTTGCCTGCGCTTCGAGGCTATTTTTCAAGCGCGCATGTCACTCTTTTATCCAGTAGTAAATCATGTCCTGCCCCGGTTTCATATTCATTGTACTCTGTTTGGGCAGATCGATGATCAATGAGGAAAGTTCCTTCACGTTTTTTGCCCCGATCTTCTTATCTATCACCGGTTCCTTCCCGGTCAAGTTGTCATATGTCGCCACGATGCTCTTTTTTCCTCCCTGGCTCGAACTCGAAAAACCGGTTATCTTTATCCCCGTGATGGAGGAAAACCTGCCCACGGACGCATCCCAATACGGCGCGCCGCTGTCCGCGCGGAGGGCGTAAAGCCTGGCCTCTCCGTACGTTCGCGGCGAGATGTCGCAGAGCATATCGGGATCGGTCACGTTTATCTTCTTCTCCACGAACGTCGGTACATATATGACTCCACCGGATACCAGCGGTTTTGCCGACACATATTCCGCGGATTCGCCGCGCCGCTCCGGGGCCAAGTTTATCATCCATCCATATTCCTTGTCCTGGGGATTGTAAATATCGGTTCCGGCCGCTTGCAGCACTTTCAGATCATCTCTCGTGTAGACTCTCGTCTGGGATTTTTCCGTCTTGAACGAGAAAATCATCTGAGACGCGTTGCGCAGTTTCCCTTCCGGGTTCGCCTTGCTCCTCGCGACCAGGACGTCGGATGTGCCTGCGGTAAGCCAGACCGCGCCGTCTTTTCTCAATGCCGTGACGCCGTGCGGAATCGCGTAACTGTTCCCGCTTCCGGCCGACAGTTC
>JAITAT010000184.1 GCA_031283975.1 Synergistaceae bacterium | reverse complement strand
TCGTTCTGAGTCATGTAGTTGGCGTGCGTGACATAATTGTGCCACAGCGGGTAGCTCTGGCCGTGGACGTGAAAGAACGCCTCCGCCTCTCCCGTCGTCGGGCCGTGCATCGTTCCGTTTTCGTAGCGCATCCGGCTGTATACTTTTCCGTTCGGCGCTTTCGCGATGTTGAAACCATCGGGGTCCAGCTTGATTTTTTTAACCAGGTCATTCAACTTTCCGGTGTTGGTGACCCAGTAGTTATCTCCCAGCATCGGCGGGTTTCTTCTGTCGTAGGCGTAATAATTGTTGTTCGCCCACTGCGCGGGCGGGACGCCCCTGTTCATGTACGCCCTGCCTTTTTCATCGAAGAAACTCTTGGTCCTTATGTTGGCGCCGAACGGAAACACCTTGAAAACCCCGTTCGTGTCCGGATTGAGATCCCAGGCGATGCCGTGCTGATGCAAAGAGCGCTGCTGCACGGAGCGTTCCAAGTTCGCCGGGGAGAGGAACGTGGTCGCCATGCCGACCCTCAGATTTCTGAAAATGTTCCTGTCGCTCAACAGATTCCAGAGCACGAGCTTTGTCTGGTACATCCTGCTGTCGTTTGGCACGAGGTCGTTCTCCGTCCACGAGGACGGCGGATTGGCCCAATATTTGGGGTTTTTGAACACGAGGGCGTACGGATACGCTTTCGCGGCCGAGACGCTGGACATATAGAAGTAATTGGCCAGAACCGGCTCGCCGTTGTAATCCATTTTATTGGCGGGCAGATTGCGTCCGTTGTAATCTATAGCGTCGTACCCATAAAGATTGGCGCCCGTATTATGTACGATGGCGGCAGGATGATTGCAGCCGTTTCCGTAATGCCCGCCGTCGTATCCGGCCGGCCCGTTGGCTATATACCTGTATTGGCTTGGCATTACATTGTCCGGCCATATATCCATATAATTTCTGTATCCTACTTCAAGCGGCGTGGCCTGGCCGTTGTAGAGCCCCACAAGGTATTTTTTGGAATATTCCGCGTCGGCGAACGGGAAATAGTAGTTGTTCTTATTCAGCGAGATCGTCTCTTCGAGATTCTTGCCGAGTACGAAATTGTTTTCCCGCTTTCTCTCCCTGCCGTACAGATTGCGCCCCTGGCGCAGGTTCTTGCCGCGCCAGGCCGGAGGGAGAGCGCCCATTCCGAACGTCGCCTCTTTCATCATGTCGTTGATGTCGCGTATCGTGTAACCGAAATTTTTTTCGGTCAGCGGCCAGTCGGCGGTCTCCTCCCAGTTGGTGTCGAAGAGCGAGTCCCTCCAGACATACGGCTGCACGCCCTTGGGAGTGAAGCTCATAACCTCCGTGGACTCTATCAGGAAGAGTACGTTCGATTTGCGGGACATCGTCTGGACTTCATCGACGTCGTCCCATCCCATCTCGTCCTTATGAACGGCCCTGAGCCCTTCATCGGCCCAGGCGGCGCGGGGAACCGCGCCGAACGCCGGCGTCTGAGAGACCAAACATACGAGAAGTATCCCCGAAACCAACTTTTTTAAAAATAACCCGAGATGTTTATTCATTTTGCGCTCCTTTCTTGCGGCTGCAATTTTAAGCCAGCAAATCGTGTGTCATGTTTTTGGGTTGGAGTTCTGAATGACGGAAATGTCGATTTTATTGGTGATTTTGCCCGCTAAAGTAATGGCCGCCCGTATGAGATACACCCCGGCGTTCGACGTCGATCCGCTTCCAGCCGAATCCGGCGTTCCGGGCTCGAACACCTCGCTCTTTTCGACGCCGGCCGCTTTCAATATTACCGAAGGAGGAAGCGCCGCCGCGAACGCGCCGGGGGTTACGTTGGCCGGGGAATACTTCATGTCGTATATCCTGACGGAGACATCTCCCGTCACGCCCTCCACGTTCTTGCTGTAGTCGACTCTCCAGAAGGGTTTGCCGTCTTTCAATATTTCAAGGTCGTCCAGAGAATCTATGGGTTCTTTCTCCGAGAGTCCGCATTTCAGAGGGTCTTCCCGGGAAGACATTTCGGCCTTGAGCGCGGAGCGCGCCCTCTCTATTTCCGACTGAAGGATATTGTACGAGTCGCCTGAACGAATGGACACTCTGCCCGCTCCGGAAGATCTGCCCGCGAGGTTGAGCGTAACTCCGACAAAAATCATTGAAATTACGCATAATATAATTACGGTTAAAAGAACGAATCCATCATGTTTTCTCATTATCATATCCTTTATTTTTTTGTGTGACACAACAGCGAGCCTGTCGCCTCTGCCAGCCGATAAAAAACGTCCGAAACAGAAATTTCCATTGCCGTTTAACAGAAAGGCTTCCGTATGCAGGAATTTTTGCGGGTCAATGCCCCGCGCATTCAGATATTAAATTTGAAATTATCTTAAATTGTTATATAGTATTCAGTCAAGGGATTTTTTTGTATTTATTAGGCAAAACTTCTTATTTTTATTATATTTTATGCCGATTTAGGTATTTTAGCCTACAGCAAGCTGCGAATAGCATAAAAATGTTGTGCCATTTTCTCGTAACATTGTTCAACCCAGATCCGCAGGCAAAAAACCTCGGGCACTGCCCCAATGGTTTACCTGCGAATTTGGGTTCAACCTGCCGGGCTGCCTTTTTTAAGCGCGGTGAGTTTGTTCAGTTCATGGAGTTCCGCCGTCAGTTTTTTATGAAGCGCGAGTAAAACTCGATCGCGCGATTTTTTACGTTACCGGTGACTGAGCCGATAATGCCGCGCTTCGGGTTTGGGCGCCCGGGTATTTTCGGCGGGCGCAAAGAAGGGACGTTATCACGCTGCTGCATTTTGGCGTTAGCGGCGAAGTATTCCTGCGAGTTGGCCGGCTCCGGGCATATCCCGCCCGAAACGCCGCGCTTGCGGACGTAGCTTCCGTCCGGCAGCAGTTTCCATGCCTTTACGTTGTCGCACAGCATGACGCCGAGCATATCGCGAATCTGGGCGTGAAGCGCTTTGTCGAGTACCGGGCAGGCGACCTCCACTCTGTCGGCGGTGTTGCGCGTCATCAGGTCGGCCGACGCGATGTAAATGGCGGCCGCGGGCCCTTCGCCGAAACAGTAGATTCGTGAGTGTTCAAGAAACGTGCCGATTATGCTCGTGAGCGTGATATTCTCCGTGTGATTTTCGATTCCGGGAACAAGACAGCAAATGCCCCGGACGATCAGCCTGATTTTGACTCCGGCGCGGGAGGCCTCCGCGAGTTTGTCCATTATCTCGCGGTCGGTGACGGAGTTGCACTTGATGACGATGCTTTCGGGAGAGCCGGCGGCCGCCTTCGCAATCTCTCCGTCGATGTGCCGAAGTATACCCGTTTTCAGCGTGCCCGGGGCGACCAGCAGGCGGCGGTAAACCCCCCGTAGATTTCCGACCAGAAGATCGTTGAACAGTCTCGCGGCATCGTCTCCGATTTCGCGGTCCGAGGTCATGAGAGAAAGGTCGGTATACTGCTTCGCGGTTTTCTCGTTGTAATTGCCTGTGCCTATTTGTGTGATGCAGCGCACATTTCCACCCTCGCGAAGGGTGATCAGACAGACTTTACAATGCACTTTGTAGCCCTCCAGACCGTAAAC
>JAITAT010000183.1 GCA_031283975.1 Synergistaceae bacterium | reverse complement strand
ATCAGCCCCGGCATCAGGGTTCTCCCACAGCAGTCGACAGTCTCGGCGGCGCAGGTCACGGGCGCGCGTCCGTCGGCTACATCCTTGATTACGTTGCCCTCTATCACTACGGAGACCGGATACCTCGGTTCTCCCCCTACGCAATCCAGCAGAGTCGCATCCTTAAAGACCAAAACCGACATTCGCGGACACCTCCAGGTAATTTTGAATCCTGCCGTCTCCGTAAAATCATCCGTCTTTTCAAGTAGGGGCCAATTCATTGTGATACCCGCGCCATGCCTCATAAAATGACGGGAAATTGAGTTAACCAGGGTTCTTAAATATTATAAGCGTTATTCGATAGCGTGTCGATACGAGTTCAGTTCCTCATATAAACAACACTGGACGATTTTGACACTGTTTGTAAGGTCTTTGATGCGTTTTTATGCGTATGTCATGCGTATGTCATACGTAATATGGCGCTTTCAGGCCGCTAAGTGATATAATCCTCAATGATAATTGTGACAATGACATGCGCGTTAAATGTAAACAATCGGCACTATTGAAAGGCGGCGCATAATATGTCCGGCGACAGGAAAAAAGTGCTTATCGTGGATGACAACCCCGTCAACCTGAAAATGGCCAGGAACGCCTTGATGGGAATATTCGACGTTTTCACCGTTCCCAGCGTCGCGAAAATGCACCTGATGATCGATAACATCTTTCCGGATCTGATTCTGCTTGACATCCTCATGCCGGAAATCGGAGGATACGAAGCGATAATCGGGCTGAAGGAGGATGAAAAGACGAGAGACATCCCAGTTATATTCCTCACGTCAAAAGCGGACGCGGTGAGCGAATTGGAGGGACTTTCCCTCGGCGCCGTGGATTATATCATCAAACCGTTCACTCCGCAGTTGTTGTTAAAGCGGGTCAAGATACACATGCTCATAGAGTCGCAGAAGACGGAATTGAAATACATCAACGCGAACCTCGAAAAGCTGGTTGAAGTGAAAGCAGGCGCAATCGTGAAGCTTCAGGGAGCTATTCTTTCGACGGTGAGCGAGCTGGTGGAGTGCAGGGACGATATTACGGGCGGGCATATCACCCGTACCTCGCAAATGTTGCGCGTTCTTATGGAAGAAATGTCCAATCTCGGCGTTTACAGCGACGAAGTGCGATCATGGAACATCGACTTGCTCATTCAGTCGTCCCAGCTCCATGACGTGGGCAAAATATCCATACATGACAATATCCTTCTTAAACCCGATAAACTTACCAATGAAGAATTTGATGAAATGAAGAAACACGCAGTGTTTGGCGAGAAGATAATCGACAGGATACAGCAACTCACCCATGAAAACGCGTTTTTAAAGCACGCGAAAATCATGGCCGGCACACATCATGAAAAATGGAACGGTTCCGGCTATCCATACAGCTTTTCCCGCGAGGATATCCCTTTGCAGGGGCGTTTGATGGCTATCGCCGATGTGTACGACGCGCTGATATCCGAACGTCCGTATAAAAAAGCGTTCCCGGCGGAGCAAGCGGCGGATATTATGCGCGGCTCTTTCGGCAGCCACTTTGATCCCGCCCTCAAAGAAGCGTTTGAGGCGGCGTTCGCCCGGTTTCCGTTGTTGCAATGACAATTGAGCGAACGCCGTTTCCTAAGAGCGCGGCGATATAAAATCGTGAATAGGTCTCGCATGGAAATCCTGTTTGCGGCAAGCGAAGCGCGCCCTTTCTTCGTTTCGGACAGCGACGGTGTTATGACGGGAGGACTGCCGCCCGCGTTGCATCAGCGCGGCGCGGCGATCAGCGTGGTTTTGCCGTTGTATGGGGATTTAAGCGCCGATTGGCGCGAAAAACTGAAATATATCGCCAGTTTTACCGTGCCGGTGGGCTGGCGCAATCAATACTGCGGCTTGTTCAAATTGCTTTGGAGGGGAGTGACGTGGTACTTCCTCGATAACGAATATTACTTCAAACGTTCCGGGCTTTATGGATTTTACGACGACGGCGAACGATTCGCCTTCTTTTCCCGCGCTATTCTCGAAATGCTCTTTCACACCAGGCTTGCGCCCGACATACTCCATTGCAACGGCTGGCAAACAGCCCTCGCGCCGATATACCTGAACCTGTTTTACCGGAATCTCGAAAATTTCGCCGGAATGAAGACGATACTCACCATCCACGACATCAGGCGGCAATACACGGCGCCCACCGATATACTCGAAGGAACTTTCGGCATCGGTCGGGAAAACCTGCATACGCTGGAATACGGGGGCCTCGTGAATCTCATGAAAGGGGCCATAGAGGAGAGCGATATCGTCAGCGCTCTTTCGCCGTCCTACGCCGGCGAACTGCTCGACCCGGCATACGGCTGCGGGCTGGATGACTTCCTGCAAAAAAAACGGCGCAAAATCCATGGGATACTCAGCGGCATCGACATCAGCGATTATAACCCTTTGACGGACCCCTATATCCCAGCCAATTACGGAATAAACGACTCCACGGAAGGGAAATCCGCGTGCAAAAAGGCGCTGAGGGAGGAATTGGGCCTTGCGGCCGGCGATGCGCCGATCATTGGCATGGTTACTGATTTCACCGAGGACAGGGGACTCGATCTCGTGATGGCCGCCGCTGACGAGATGTTCGGCGGCGGGTTTCAGCTTGTTGTCGCAGGTTCTGGGGAATGGAAATATGAAAAATTTTTTACGGAACTCGCTCCCAGCCGGCGCGGCGTGTTTGGCGCGCGCGCGGGCGATTCGGAGGAGCTGGCGCGCATTGTATACGCCGGAAGCGATATTTTCCTGATGCCAAGCAGAACCGAACCCTGCGGTTTTGGGCAGATGGCCGCCCTCCGCTATGGGACAGTGCCAGTGGTACGCGATACCGGAGGGCTTCGCGACACCGTCCGGGAAAATCCGGACGGCTTAGGCAACGGTTTTACCTTTGCCGGATATGATCCCCA
>JAITAT010000169.1 GCA_031283975.1 Synergistaceae bacterium | reverse complement strand
GCAACAACAAGGTCATAAGCGAACTGTCCATTACTTCCGCCGACTCGCCTGCCGGACTGTTCGGGAAAATCGGAACGGGCGGAATCGTTCAAAACTTAAAGCTCACGGGAGGCCATATCAAGGGCGTCACGTCCGACTGCGGCAGCATCGCTGGGGTGAACGGCGGCACCATACAAAATTCCATCGTGTCAGCCGCCGTCAGCGGGGATATCAGTCAGAACACCGGCGGCATCGTCGGAAAAAATGACAGCGGCGGCAAAGTAGAGAAATGTACCGTCGCGACGGGCAGCAGCATAACCGGGGCAAAAGGCAAAACAGGAGTCCTGGCCGGGGAGAACAACGGCGACATGGATAGCAATACCGTCTACAGGGGCGTCAAAATCAACGGCGCGCCGGCCGGCGAAAACAACCTCGTCGGCACGGGCAAAGCCCCAACCAACACGAATATCACAAATCCGCAGGGCTTCGGGGGAGGCGGCAGCGGGTGCGACACCGGGTTCGGGTTCGCCGCGCTCGCGGCGCTAGCCGGAACGCGATTGATCCGCCGCCGCGAAAGACAGTAAACCACCAGCATAAAACCATTCCGCAAAAACTCCGCGCCCTTGGGCGCGGAGTTTTTTGCCGGAGACGCGGACTTGATTTATAATTAGGGCCGCGCGTGAACGCGAACGCGCGTGGGAGGAATCGCGGTATGCCTGTATGGGCCTTTCTGACGTCGATGCTGGTCGCTCTCATGTGGGCCGTATCCCCGGTACTCATGAAAAAGGGGATGCTATACTGCACCCCGAACGACGTCCCGGCCGTGAGGTCGATTTCCTTCTTTCTCGTGATGGCAATCCTCATGCTGACAACGCAGCCCGGCAGGATGCCTTTTATGACCGTCAGGCTGTTCGCGGGGCTCGCGGGCAGTGTCCTGCTCTCTTCCGTCATCGGCGATCTGCTTTACACGTACTCGGTTCAAAAGATCGGCGCCTCGCTCGCCGTGACGGTGAGCTGCGGGTATCCGCTGATCTCCGTCGCCGTCTCGGCCGCCGTTCTCCACGAGCGCCCCGGCCTGCTCGTCTGGTGCGGAACGATACTGATAATCTCGGGCATTGTCATCATAAAGCTGGATTCTTCGCGGCAGGAGAGGATGAAAGAGGGTTATCGGCTCGTCGATTTCGACGAGCGGGTGAAACAGAAAGCCAACATGACCGGCGGAATCGCCCTGGCTCTGTGTTCGGCAGTCTGTTCCGGCATAAACATCCCCATACTCAAGCTGCTGATGATGGATGGCGGCTGGAACCCGACCGAGAGTTATTTTCTGAGAGGAGCGGTGTTTTTTTTCATGGCCTGGACGGTGCGCGAAGCGCAGCACCGCTTCTCGCCCGATTCCATATCGCCGATAGAGAAAATGCCGCTTCTAGCCTGGATCGCCCTTCTCAGCAGCGGGGTCGTCGGCATAGCCCTGAGCGGAGTGCTTTTCGCGGTGTGCATACAAAACTTCCCGGTATCGGTCATATCCCCCATAACCGCGTCCAGCCCGTTTATGACGGTGCTGATTTCCCGGATATTTCTCAAGGAGAAACTCTCCGGCGTCCAGAGCGCCGGAGTCGCGCTCGTGATAGCCGGCTCGGTGTCCGTCAGCCTGTAAAATCGACCTTGTGGCGCGGACGCCCGACGCCCGCGCCGCCGTCCTGAAGGACGTTCACGCCCTGCGCCTCGTCTATGACGTGGCTCGGGAGCGCGGGGGCCGGCAAGTCCGGAGGCAGTCCCCGCACTATCGAGACCACCGCGCCGTGAATGACGTCCAGCGTCTCGGGGGCGATATATTCCAGCCCCGCCGGGGGGCGCGTCTCCCCGCTGAGTGCGTACCAGTCGTCGAGTATGGATTCCACGCCGTTCATGAATTCGACGGAGACCTCGGCGAACTGTCCTTCGTAATACTCCGCCAGCTCGGCGTTGTTGTTGGTTCTCGCCGTATCTATCCTGTTCGTGAGAGTATCGAGCCTGCCTATGAGCCTGTCGGTATCGAGAGCGTTTTTTTTGATCCGCTCCGCCGCTTCCGCCTGATTTTCGTTCATCGTATCTCCCCTTCAGCGAATTTTCGCAAATACTCCGCGAGACGGGCCGACGCGCCGCGCTCCCTCGTAAGTTCCGCGAACGCCCTCGACATCTCCTTGAGCGCGTCCGGCGACTCCAAAAGCCCTATGGCCATGCGGGCGACCATTCCCGGCTCGAAAAACCCCCGTATCTCCGGGGCGATCATACGCCCGGCCATCTTGTTGGGCAGCGAAACGAAACTGATTCGTTCGTTCAGCCGCTCGATGTAAAAACGCTTGAGACGCCTGAACCCCGGCAGCCAGAGCGGCAAAAGCCCAAGTATGCCGTCGAGCGGGTATTCCTCGGCCTTGTCCAGCGGCAGCACCATTATATAGGGAACGTAGAGGGCCGCCGCCTGGAGGTTGTTGGTTCCCGGAACGGCGAGCGCGAGCGCGGAACAGTTGAGAGCTTCCGGCGTCCTGTCCCTGACGACGGCAGCCCATCTTCCCTCACCCAGGGATATCTCCCTCACCCGGCTTTCGCCCTTCCATTC